>DSBT01000253.1 GCA_011045915.1 Mesotoga infera | reverse complement strand
TAGCAACCCGATCTCTTGGCAAGCGACCAGCGGCTCCTTTGCCCGACGAAGTCGGAACTGGCCTCGCCGAAGGCGAGACTGGCCAGGCGAAGCCTGACTGGCCTGCATAAGCAGGCTGGCTCCTTTTTTGCCTCCTGCCGCAGGCAGCCTTGCGTCCCCGGATGCTTTTCCGGGCATTGCGACCTGGCGAAGCCAGCCTTGCGTCCGCCGATGCTCTTTCGGTGCTTGCGTCTTATTTCGGCAGTGACCTGCTTTTCTCTCGTCCTCTCGTGTGCGCAGCGAACCTCTCGACAGTACTCTTTCTCGATTGATCTTTTCGGAGGGCAGGTGCTACCAACCACCAACCACGTACCACCAACAAACGAACTTATCCTTTGGATCACTTCTTATCGATCTTGAAGACCCATTGTGAATAGGTGCCAGATTCGACGATTAGTGAATGACCTACCCCGGTAGGAATCAGCAGTGAATCGCCTGCCTGGAGAATGTGTTCTTCCTCGACAATCATTTCGTCACTCCTGAACTCGCCGTCGGAGATCTCCTTGATTTCACCGTTTAGCACTCCCGTCTTCACCTTCGCAGTTCCCGAAATTACAACATACAGGTCGTGCTGATACTTGTGGGCCTCAGGCCTCCCCGAGAAGGGAGATTCTATATCCACAGCCTTCGCTGAGAATCCCTTTACTCCAGGCGCGAAGTCCGCTCCTTTTGCCGAATACTTTATCGCCTTGTCTGCCATTTTCATTCCTCCTATTCAAACAATGTATATTATCGAGAGCGATCTTATCTGCAATAGGCTGGAAAACTAAATCAACCGTTACTGTTCAAAAAGATGCGGTTAGTTTCTTTCGGAATCTCTAGATTGTTTCTTGCTCAGAAATTAATTCTACAGGCCGTCGTTCAGCAGAGTCTGAAGCTTAACAACCTGCTCGTGCTCGCCGAGCACCATAAGACTGTCTCCGGGCTTCACTATAGTCGAAGCGCTTGGATTGAACTTGCTGACTCCATCGTTTACTGTTGCAATCACTATCAAGCCGGTTTTCTGCGGGATCTTCAAAGCCTCCATTGACATCCCCTCTCTAGCGAAGGAGTCGGGTACCCTGACCTCTTCAAAGCGCAGCTGAAGCGATCCGGACTGAGAAATACTGTCGAGAAAGCCTATTATAGTCGGATTGAGCACCATCGACACCATTCTATGTGCCCCGATTTCCTGAATCGGAATTACTTTGTCGGCCCCTGCGTAGCTGAGTTTGTTTATGTTCTCACGGTGGGTAACCTTTGAGATAATCTTCATCTTCTTGTTCATTCCTCTAGCCGTAAGAACTACGAATATGTTGTCCACATCATCCGGTAGACAGGCGAGCAATCCTTGAGCGGTATCAACACCGGCATTCTTCAAAGTCTCTTCCTCGGTAGCATCTCCCGAGATATAGATGAGTTTTCCTCCCTCTCTTGTTGTAAGATCCCTGAGCCTCTCTTCGTTCTTTTCAACTACCACCACATCGTTGTTTCTCTTGGACATCTCATGGGCGATTGTAGAACCCAAATCTCCCGCCCCAATTACTATATAGTGATTTTCAAGCTTCTGAATGGTCTTCAATATCCTTCTCCTCCTGATCATCTTATTGACACGCCCTTCTACAAGAAAGGCCGTAATGTTGGAGACTGCGTACACAACTATCGTAATACTGGCCAGAATAATCAGACTCGTGAAGATCTTTCCCGACTGAGAAAGATCAGTGGGCGTGCTGTAGCCAACAGTCGAAATAGTTATCATTATCATGAAAAAAGAGTCGATCGGGTTATAGCCTTCAATTATCGAGTATCCTACGATTCCAATTACGAATACCGCCAGCAACAGAACGAGAGAGACAACAATCTGTCTTGCACCACCGGTTTCGTTATTCATCGATCCCTCCGAATCAAATAGAGTCTGAGTGAAGCCATTTCTCCGTTATGGTAAAATCTTAGCAGAAGGGGGCCACTGTGGTCGATGAAGAAATATACTCTCAAAAGTTCTGAAATTCCCGGATTTCTAAGTGAAGGACTCGATGAGGAGCAGCTGAAGGCTGTCGTCGAATCAAACGGGCGTTCATTAATAGTAGCGGGCCCTGGTTCGGGAAAGACGAGGGTCATCACATACAAAATAGCACACCTTGTATCAAGCTCTGTCAAGCCGCAAAATATCCTTCTTGTGACCTTCACACGCGCGGCCTCTAGAGAAATGATTGATCGAGCGCGGCGGGCTAGCGGATCGAATCTTCAGGGAATGCTTTCGGGCACGTTCCACCATGTCTGCAACTATTTCTTGAGAAAGTATTCCCGAGCGGCCGAGTTAAAGGAAAACTTCACGATTCTTGATAGAGAGGATGCCAAAGATCTGATAAAACACTGCAGGACTGAACTTCTCGAAGAGAGGAAGGGAATCAACAGCTCGACACTCCCCTCTGCAGGAGTATTACAGAGCATCTACTCTTATTCTGTCAATGTTCTTTCTTCCCTGAGAGAGTCGACAGTAAGAAAGAACAGGAAGTTTCTTGGCTCCTACGATGAGATTGAGGAAATCTGGAAGAGATACGTTCAAGAGAAGACTCATCAGAACTGCGTAGACTACGACGACCTCCTTCTGAAGGCTCTCAAGCTTTTTAATGAGAATCCCGCTATCTTGAAGAAGGAGTCGGAACGGTTCAGATGGGTTCTGGTCGATGAGTTTCAGGATACTAACGTTCTTCAGTTCAGGCTTGTGGAGATGCTTTCTTCAGTTCATGGCAACCTGATCGTTGTAGGAGATGACGCTCAATCTATCTACTCTTTCCGTGGCGCGAGGTTTGAGAACGTCTATGACTTTCTTGCCGCCAAGGACGCCAAGATCTTCAAGATACAAACCAATTACCGTTCCACTCCTCAAATAGTTGAGCTAATCAATACTATAGTCCCGGAAGACTCGATTGAGAAACAGCTTAGGGCCGTTCGAATGAATGGTCCGATTCCAGTCGTCGCCGAGACCTGGGACAACCTCGAAGAAGCATCGTTTGTGGCGCAAAGAATACAGGAACATATAGACGATGGGATAGACCCTGAAAGCATAGCGGTCTTGTATCGTTCTCATTATCATTCACTTGAACTCCAGATGGAGATGGACAAGAGGAAGATGAATTTCACGCTCTACTCTGGGCCGAGATTTACGGAGACTGCTCATGTGAAGGACATATTGGCGGTGCTGAAAGTAATTGAGAACCCGCTGGATCAAATCTCATGGGGAAGGTCTTTAAGACTCTTTCCAGGGGTGGGTAATGCAACCTCGCTCAGAATCATCCAGGGAATAACGGCTGCTGTGAATGACGGCCACAAGCCAGTAGATGTTGTGAGTTCTCATGTGAGCAATCGTGTTAAGCTGGATAAAATGGTCACTATCTTCGGTGACATTGGCGAGGAAGAGCCACCTTCGGAAATAATTAGGAGATTCTATACGGATTTCTACGGCGACTACCTGGACGAGAAGTTTGGAGATGCCAGAGAAAGAAGAATGGATGTGGAAAGGATGATCGAAATAGCCGGACGGTACAAATCGATCTCCGACCTTCTTGAAGACCTTGCAGTGAGCGAGAAAATCGACATCGAACGGGAGTCGGCGGAAAGGCAGCCGTCGGTCGTGCTCACCACAGTACATCAGGCAAAGGGACTGGAATGGGAAGTTGTCTTCATTCTTGCCGTCAATCCAGGTGATTTTCCCAATTCCATGGCAATAGTAGAAGGTTCATTAGGCGAAGAAGAGAGGATTTTCTATGTGGCCGTTACGAGAGCAAAGGATTATCTTTACATACTTAGGCAGAAAGGCGGCAGATCCAGACCTATGATAGGAAACAGATATGTCTTCAGAAGCGGACACGATTTTCTGGAGAAGTTGCCGAAAGACTGTTTTGAACGATGGGATGTAAGCTGGGATTTTTAGCCAAAATTAGGTTCCAATATAGAAGTAACTAGGAGGGAGAAGAAATGAACGCATTGTACTTACCACTTGTAGCAGGGATCATCTCTACAGTCTTTGCTTTCATCATGTTGAGGCGGACTCTAGGCTTTTCGCAAGGTAGTGACAGGATGAAAGAGCTTTCTAAGTATATTCAAGAAGGTGCCTCTGCATTCCTTGAAGAAGAAGCAAGAAAGATATTTCTTGTGGCGGTTATTCTGGCTGCCGTTCTAGGGATTATCTTTCAGTCGTTCAAATATCCGATAGTCCTGCTGTTCGGAGCTCTTGTTTCTGAATTGGCAGGGGTAATAGGAATGTATGCGGCAACAAGAGCTAACGCAAGGGTGGCGGCCGGAGCGGGAAGCGGACTCTCGAACGCCTTCAAGGTAGCCTTTTCAAGCGGTTCCGTAATGGGGCTTGCGGTTGCCGGTTTCTCTCTAACCGGTCTGGCGATCGTGATGCTGGTTTTCAAGAGCTCGTTCGTTTTCGAGAGCATCACAGATATCTCGAAAGCATTCGGGAGAATCTCCTATATCGACGGAGTGATGATCATAAGCTCCTATTCTCTCGGTGCTAGTCTGATAGCTCTATTCGATAGGGTCGGCGGAGGCATGTATACGAAAGCTGCCGATATGAGCGCCGATCTCGTGGGTAAGATCGAGGAACATATCGAAGAGGACGATCCCAGGAATCCAGCAACTATTGCCGACAACGTCGGTGACAACGTGGGAGATGTCGCCGGGCTAGGCGCAGACATTCTCGAGTCGTACGTGGCATCGATTGTATCTGCTATTGTGCTCGCGATCTTCATGAAGTTCGCTGATCACGGAACGATGACAGAGGCTCAATATTACGGGTTGATTATCCTTCCCGTTCTTATCGCCGGAGCAGGCGTTCTTGCCTCGCTGATCGGCGTTCTCGTTGTGGCGAACATGAAAACGAAGGATGCGCAGAAGAGCCTGAGTTTCGGGAACTTGTTTACCGGGGTTCTTGTTCTAGGATCTGTGGCGATCGTAATCGGGATTGCCGCGCCTGACTATCCATTCAAGGACAGTTTCATAATCAACCCCGAATTCGTTTCAAGGTGGAGACTGTTCTTTGCAATAGCTTCTGGACTAATCGCGGGGATAATCATCTCGAAGCTAAGTGAGTACTACACTTCCGATCAATACAAACCGACTAGAAAGCTTGCAAAGGATACTCAAAGCGGTGTTGCAATCAATATTACAGGCGGTCTTGCACTTGGAATGGGCAGTACACTCTGGCCGGTGATAACGCTAGCAATGGCAATTCTTGCTGCGTATTGGTCTGCCGGTGTTTATGGAATTGCGATGGCTGCTCTGGGAATGCTTTCCTTTGTCGGATACATTGTTTCAGTCGACTCTTACGGGCCGGTAGCTGACAACGCAGGCGGAATTGCTCAGATGGCCAATCTCGATCCGAAGGTCAGAAAGTTGACGGACAGATTGGATTCTGTCGGAAATACGACTGCTGCAATAGGCAAGGGTTTCGCCATAGGTTCTGCCGCCTTTGCCGCTCTGGCGTTGATAGTCTCTTACATATGGGGCTCAGCAGGGACTGCAAATGAGATTGTGAACAATCCCATAATCAACCTAGTAGAACCGTACACACTAATCGGGATTCTGATTGGCGGAATGCTTCCCTTCTTCTTCACTTCATTGTTGATCAAAGGGGTAGCCGATACGGCCAACCTCATGATAGTGGAGATTCGCAGACAGTTCAAAGAAATTCCGGGAATCAGAACTGGCGAAGCTGTGCCTGACTACAAGAGATGTATAGAGATAACTACAAAGGGAGCCGTTAGTAGAATGCTAACTCCCGGTGTGGTCGCGATTGCATCGCCGTTCATAATCGGGTTCCTCTTCGGCCGTTCGGCAGTTGCCGGCTTGTTGGTGGGCGGACTTGCAAGCGCGATAATGATAGCCATCTTCAGTGCCAATTCAGGTGGGGCATGGGACAATGCCAAGAAGTTTATCGAAACCGGCGAGTACGGAGGCAAAGGAACCCCAACCCATGAAGCGGCCGTTGTAGGCGACACCGTGGGAGATCCGCTCAAGGATACGGTCGGGCCCTCAATGGATATTCTAATAAAGCTCATGTCTGTTGTTTCTCTGGTCTTTGGTTCTCTCTTCCCGGTGACACCATTCTTCATGTGAATGAGAGATCTTTTGTGAACGCGGCCTCAGGGCCGCGTTTTCTTTGGAATTACTTCATTTCAAAGTATCGGCCGGCCGTGTTAGAATTCTCTCATGGAAACCAAGAAAGCTTTCAGCATAATTTCGTCGTACGGTTTTTTTCTCTTTGGATTTACGTCAATAATACTTGGCAGCGCGCTCCCGGCAATCGAGAGAAGCTTCGGAATCGATCATCAGATTGCGGGCATTTTGCTTTCACTTCCAACACTCGCCTTCATGTCGTCGGCTCTCGTTGTTAGTGCCCTTACAAATCGTTTGGGACCTTTCAAGCTTCTTGCTGTGGGTATCTTTTCGTTCACTGGAGGACTGACCGTTCTTTCGATCGGACGGTCGTTCGGGCTTCTTCTGATCGGAAGCATGGCCGTTAGCTTTGGAACGGGAGCCATGGAGACTTCGATTGGCATCGGAGTCTCCGGAATGAATTACAGGAAGCCCGGAGGAGCGCTCAACCTTATGCATTCATTATTTGCGGTTGGTTCAATTATCGCTCCATTTCTCGTCGCTGCCTTTCTTGTGGATTATAACTCATGGTGGAAGCCATTTCTGGTAGGGCTTTTTGGAGCGGTGCTTCTGGTTGCCTTTGTCCCGTTTCTCTTCAGAATCCCCTTTGCCGGAACGAGTGAAAAGGCGGCACATTTCAAGAACGAGGTCTTTTCTCAGAAGATCTTCTGGCTCATCATGGCAGGAGTCCTTCTTTATGTGGGTTACGAAATCGGATTCACTTCATGGCTGTCAAGCTTCGTTTTTGAGACCAAGGGAATAGATATGAGATATGCTAGCATCTTTCCCGCTCTTCTATGGGCAGGAATATTCATCGGGCGATTACTCGCCGGATTTTTCGTAGATAGACTTGGATACGAACTTTCACTTCTCCTGATGGTGATAATTGCTTTTGTATCATTTGGTGCGGCGTTGCTTCTTCAATCTGCCATAGCGATAGGCGCGGCAGTAGTTTTTGCGGGGTTTGGCTTTTCAGGAACCTTCCCCACACTTCAGGCTATTTTGATATCTTCCATGAAGAATGGAATAGGTTTTGCGATTGGAATGTTTACGGTTGCCGCATCGATTGGCGGCGCGACAGCAAATTTCTTTGTTGGCTTTCTCGGTCATCAGTTTGGTATGATGGCCGGAGTTATCTTCATAATGTTTCTAATCTTCCTCGAGATAGTTGTAGCGCTCCTGATAATGAGGCTTAGGGTGGTGAGAAGAAGTGCATAAGAAGGTCATAATAGTTGGTGCGGGACCTGCAGGCCTGGCAGCTTCAAGAACTCTTCTCAGAGAGGGTGTCGATTTCACCCTTTTGGACTCACACAGCTTTCCCAGGGTGAAAGGTTGCGGTGGAGGGCTTACTCCCAGAGCTCGAGAGACGATCTCACAGATATTTCCTGAATCAGAAATAGATGGTTTTGAAAGTTTCGAGCTTGCTCTTAGCAAGATTTCAGATGGAGCAGTTAAGCATCTGGTGACTCTAGTTTCAAAAAAGCCGATGTTCACGACAGTCAACAGGAAAGAACTCGATAATAAGCTGTTGGAATCAGTCACTGACAGAGGGGGAGAGTTTGTCAGCTCAAGGGTTAGAAGGGTGAACAGAAGCGGAGATGGGTTCGTGGTACGAACTGAAGATAGTGAGCTCACCGCAGACTATGTGATAGTTTCTGCAGGAGTATTCGGAGCTAAGCTCGCAGGGCTGGAGCCGCCATGTTATGCGATCGCGTCCCACGGTTACAGCTCTCCGACTGTGAGTGCTTCGGTGATATTTATTCAGGACGGATATCTCTGGAGTTTTCCGGGTGAATCTTACGATTCAGTCGGGGGAGGAAAATACCCGGACTGCAGTCATATCCCCTCTTTCGAAGAGATTAGCACATTGTTAAGGAAGTCCTTTGATGAAGAGCTAGCACTTAACGGTACCCCTGTTCCGCTTTTCAATAGTGACTTGGTCCTCAAACTCAACAATTTTGAGACCGGTCTTCTCTTTGCTGGGGACAGCGCAGGTCTCATCGATAACTGGATAGGTGCCGGGATTGACTTTGCACTTGATTCAGGAAGGCAGGCGGCCCTATCTATTGTTGAAGATGGTTACAAGGGAAAAACCGCAAACGAAAGATACCTGGAAAGGCTCTTCCCCATTGCGAGGCATCTGCAGATCGCAGACGCCTTCAGAAAGAGGTTCAACTCGAATCTTGATGAGAAACTGGAACTTCTTAAGGAAAGAACGGCCGGTAAACTGTTGATCAATTATTTGAGCGGTTATGTGAAAGGTCCGTACTGGCTCACCTTGAAGAGTCTCTTCACAGGTGGAGTCGAGAGCCGCTCAACACATAACTGAAGTCGCTCTGGACAGTATCTCTCTTATTCCGTCGTTTGCAACTTCACCCTCGATCAATCTCATCAACCTTTCTCCGTAAGAATTGGCAATTTCCATGTTGTGAGTTATCATGATTATAGTTATGTCGTACTCTCTGTTGATTCTGGCTGTCAGTTCCATTACTCTTGAGGCGCTATCTGGATCAAGCGCAGCCGTGTGCTCGTCAAGAAGCAGCAGTCTGGGCTTCGACAAAATGGCCATTACCATTGCAAGAGACTGTTTTTGCCCTCCCGAGAGCTCTCCCGCCTTGGTTTTCATCCTGTCTTCCAGTCCAAGCCCGAGATCCCTAAGAAGAGATATTGCCTCTTCTTTGACAGAACTGAACCTGAAGGGCCTGTTGCCTTTCTTCGATGCAATTATCAAATTCTCGGCTATCGTAAGAGCCGGAAATATTCCCGTATTCGGGTCCTGATTAACTCTTCCGATAAACTCCGCAAGCCTGTGAGGCTTCATGCAATTCATGGTCCTATCGTCGATTATATATAGACCCGATGTGGGCTGAACCTCTCCAAGAATCACTTTCAGAAGTGTAGACTTGCCTGCTCCGTTGGGTCCGACTATGGTGACAAATTGTCCTTCGGGGATTGTCAGACTCACGTTCTTCAAGGCAACTCTTTCGTTTTCCATCCCCTGATTGTATACGACCGTCAGATCTTTGAATTCGACCATAACCTCTTCACCTCCTGTTTCATCTTTCGTTTTCCCCCGCTCGAGGAGAGCTGACGTAATCCAATCACAGTGATAATAAAGACTGCTGTGAGTAGTTTCATGTCGCTTGCAAGAAAGCCTATTCTGTAACCGTACCTCATTGCCAGAGATAGTAGTGCCTGATAAATAACACCTCCGACGATCGGAGAAAGAAGTCCGTAGAACAACTTGACTCTCCCAAGAAGTATCTCGCCCATTATTACCGATGCCAGTCCAGTAACAACCATTCCCTGACCGATTGTGGCATCAGAGAACCCGCTGTAGAGAGCGAAAAGACCTCCGCTCAAACCTATTACACAGTTGGCAATGGTAAGCCCCGCAATGGCTAGAACATTCTGCGAGATTCCAAAGGAAACCACCCCTGAGGGATTACTGCCAAAAGCTCTCAGTGTCATTCCCGGATCCGACTTTAAAGCAACAGACAAAACTACGATCACAGCAGAAATCACAAGAATTATTAGCATCAAATCCGAACCGTCGAGATCGTTGTTGAAGATGTTCTTGGCGACAACGGTCGTTCTCGATTCTCTCTTCTCTGTATCTATATCGATCTCTTCAAACAGACTTTCCAAACCTGTGCTTCCGCTCATCTCTTCGAAACTCTGGGTTGCTCTCTCTGGAACGACTCTAGGAACAGGGAGATTTGGGCCACCCATTACCCTGAGATTTACCGAGTAAAGCATTGTCATGACTAATATTCCGGCTAGAAGAACGTTGATCTTGAGTTTTCTGTGGATGGTTCCTGTGATGCTCCCAGCAAGGGCCCCGGTGCCTGCCGCCAACGCTATCGCCAACCAGGCAGGTAGACCTGAGACTACTGCTCTTACGGCAACCGCGGCACCCAGCGCAAAGGATCCATCTGTTGTGAGATCGGGAAGATCAACTATTCTGAAAGATATGTACACTCCCAGGGCCATAAGGCCGATTATCAATCCCTGTTCCAGAATCGCCATCTTACTACCTTTCGGTCTCTACACCATCAGTTACTATGAGATTGGCAAGATCCAGAACTGATTGTGGAATCTCAACACCGATTTCATCGGCGATGTCTGTGTTGACGAAAAGAATCAGGGAATCCTGTCCAAGTATCTTTGTCTCCAGTTCTGATGGAGGAGTACCCTTAAGAATCTCGACGACAAGCTCTCCTGTGGCTCTGCCGACCTGATAGTAGTTGAATCCGAAGCCGATCAGGCCGCCGGATCTTGCGATGTCAATATCGGCCGCGACAATTGCGATTTTCTCTCTCAAAGCAACCTTAGAGATCGATTCTATGCTTGAGGCCGCAGTGTTGTCAGTGCCTATGTAGATTGCATCGACATCTTTGATCTGCGCATTGAGCGAGGCGACCATTTCAACCGTCGTGGAGCCTGTGATGTCAATAAGCTTCAATCCAAGAGCGTCACAGGCCTCTTTAGCAAATTCTCTTATCGTGACCGAATTTGCCTCTCCCGAGTTGTAAATGATTCCAACAGTTTCAACGTCGGGTAGAGTCAGTGTCAGAAGCTGCAGCTGAGTCTTCACAGGTGTCATGTCGCTTATTCCGACCACATTTCCAGGATTCTTTCCAAAGGCGGGAACAAGACTGGCACTGACCGGATCAGTAACGGCACTGAAGACTATGGGAATGGTCTTCGAAGCATTTACCAGCGCCTGTGCAGATGGGGTGGCGATACCCACCATTACTGCCACGTTTGTCGAAACGAACTGTTTAGCGATAGTAACCGCTGTCGAAACTGAGCCCTGAGCGTTCTGAAAGTCGATTACTATGTTCTCTCCGTGCTTAAAGCCGTTCTCTTCGAGTACGTCAATAACCCCATCCCTTACCGCATCGAGTGCCGGGTGTTCAACTATTGCCGTAATTCCGACCGTCTGCATGGACAAACCAAGAACTCCAACACATAATACCAAACATACAAGAACCCGCTTCATTCTACATCCCTCCTGATATAAAAAAAGAGAGGACGTTTCTCACGTCCTCTCTTTTTATTCTCTCTAGTGTATTTTAACTCAAGCACACACCGGAGGAGTCCGAAGAAAGGACGTTCCTCCTAAACCAATAAGCGTATACGTAGCTTACATATGCCGCTCGAGTCATCGCATTAACCTCCGAATATCTTGATAGAAAGTTTATACCACAAATGAATGTTACGGATCAAGAATAAAGACGAACGTTTTGTTTCTTTAGGTTCTCTCTTCTCTTGAATACGGTACTCCCAACGACGCAGGAGCCCCCACCTTTCTCTTCAGTGTGTCTGTAGAGGTGAAGAACAGAACGGCGATCGTGAGAAGATATGGAAGCATCTTTAGAAAGTCGGGTGAAACATGAGCACCGACTGCCTGCAATCTCAAGCCAAGAGCGGTGATTCCTCCGAAGAGATATGCACCGATCAACGCCTTTGCGGGATCCCAGGTGGCGAATAGCACGAGAGCAATGGCAATCCATCCTCTTCCTGCTGTCATGTTCTCGATCCACATGGAGTTGTAAGCGAGCGAAAGGTAAGCTCCCCCGATAGCCGTAATGGAACCTCCCAGTATCGTGTAGAAGTATCTCACCGCAAAGACGTTTATACCTTTCGCGTCTGCGGCATCGGGAGATTCGCCCACTGCTCGAAGCGTAAGCCCCGGACGAGTCTTGTATATGAACAGCCACATGAGAGGAACCAGAATGAAGCTTATGTAGACCAGCAGATCATGACTGAACAGGATCTGACCAATATATGGAATCTCGGAGAGAACGGGAATCTTTATCGGTTCAAAACGCTTGGCGATTACACCAATGTAATCCTTTCCCCAGAGGCCGCTGAGGCCTGTGCCGAGCATTGTGATAGCAAGTCCGCTGACGATTTGATTCACTCTGAGAGTCACTGTGAAGAAGGCGTGGACCAGACCAAGAATAGCCCCTGCGAGCATCGCAACAAGAATTGCCGCGAGAAGGCTCGACGTCTGGTAAGAAGCGACAAAGCCTCCGATTGCCCCAATTAGCATAAATCCTTCGAGCCCGAGATTCATGACGCCCGACCTCTCCGTGAATATCGTGCCGAGGACCGCAAAAAGCAGAGGAGTTCCCGCCCTAACTGTAGCGCTGAGTGTCGAGAGAATGAAAGACTCGATGTTATTCATTCGTGACAGCCTCCTCTCTCGATACCCTCAATCTATATCTGGCAATTGCCTCTCCTCCGAGAAGGCTGAAAAGAACCAGCCCCTGAAATACCGATATCAGAGCCATGGGCAGCTTGTAGAACATCTGAAGCTGATCATTTCCCACGAGCAAGCCTCCGAAGAGAAATGCGACAAGGAGAATTGCAATTGGGTTCAACTTCGCAAGCCAGGCTACGATGATTGCAGTGTAGCCGTATCCGGGGGAGAAGCCGTGTTGCAGTCTGTGCTGAACTCCCATCATCTGTACGGCTCCTCCCAACCCCGCTATTGCTCCGCTGACAACGAGCGCAATAATCGTGTACTTTATTATGCTGATTCCCGAGTACCTGGCGGCCTGAGCATTGTCTCCGACGATTTTCGAATTCATTCCCCATCTTGTTCGCTTGTAGACGTAGTAAAGGACAATCGCAAGGGCAACTGCTACAAAGAAACCTACGTGGAACTCGCCTTTAAAAAGAGTCGCCAACCTTGCTTGATTCGGGAACGGTGCCGTTCCGGGGAAGCCGTAGCCCTTGGGGTCTTTCCACGGTCCGTAGACAAGATAATCTACCCAGAATATTGCGACATAGTTGAGCATGAGAGTAACCACTATCTCGTCTGTCTTCGCAAAAGCCTTCATTAGTGCGGGGATCAAGGCCCAAATGCCACCCGCTGCTGCTCCGAGAAGTGAAATGAGGAGAATCATAAGCACCGGTGAAGTGACATCTTTGAATAAGTAAAGAGCTCCCCAGGTAGCGGCCAATGCTCCCATATAGAGCTGGCCTTCACCTCCGATGTTCCATATCTTCATTCTATAAGCAAATGATAGACCCAATCCAACAAAGGCGAGCGGTACCATTCTCATCAGCGTGCTGAAGATTCCATACTTGTTGGCGAATGGCCAAGTGAGCATCTCTTTATATGCTTCAAACGTTTCGCGGAACGCAAGGAAGAGATTGCCCTGCCGTCCATAGAAAAATACCAGCAAGATTATGCCCATAAGAACTAGAGCGATCGCTACCGAAAGAATGGGAACAAGGATCGAGGAGTATTTGGGAACTGCCAGTCTTTTCTCGATTTTTATTCTCATGCTATCTCCCCCTGCTTTGATCCGGCCATCATGAAACCGATCTCCTCTGTAAATTTCGGATCAGGAGGCGTGTATCCCATTATTTCTCCCTCATAAATCACTGCAACTCTGTCTGAAAGCCTGAATATCTCGTATAGTTCGCCGGCCAGTAGTAGAACGGCCGCTCCGCGTTCTTTGTGCGCAAGGAGAGTCCTGTAGACAAACTCCATGGCTCCTATGTCCAAGCCTCTCGTGGGGTGCTCCGCTATGATAAGGCATGGTTTAGTGGAGAGTTCCCTGGCAAGGACTAGTTTCTGCAGGTTTCCGCCTGAAAGAAATCTTGAGGGTGTCTTCGTCGAAGGGGTGGATATTGAATAGCTGCCAATCAATTCTTCCGTAGCCTTCTGCATTGCACGAATATTAACGTTGAAGGGCGACTGAGGAATATAATTTGAGTAAGCGTTCTTCATGAACATATTTTCGGTTATTGACAACGAAGGACAAGTTGCAAGGGCTCTTCTATCCTGGGGTATGAATGCCACACCTTCTTCTATCCTCTGAGCGACATTGGTAGCTCCGAGCTTCTTGTCGTTCAAGCGAACGACTCCGTGGATTGGTTTCCTGAGGCCATATATTGCTTCAGCCAGCTCTCTCTGACCATTTCCGGCAACACCCGCGATTCCCAGTATTTCACCGGATCGAATGCTTAAGCTCAGGTCTCTCACAGCTTCCAAATTCTTGTCGTTCTTGACCGTCAACTTTTCAATCTCGAGTACTGTCTTTCCGGGTACGGTTTTGGGCTTGTCGAAATCAAGAAGTACATCTCTGCCTACCATCATTCTTACGAGAGATCTTCTGTCAATTGAACTTCTCTCCTCAGTTCCAACAAACCTGCCGCCTCTCAGTACCGTAACCCTGTCGCTGATCTGGAGCACCTCGTCCAGTTTGTGACTTATGAAGATTACTGAAGAGCCTTCACTCACAAGCTTTCTTATTGCTTTGAACAGGATTTCAGTCTCATGAGGAGTGAGGACGGCCGTTGGCTCGTCAAGAATGATGACTTTCGCGCCGGTATAAAGCAGCTTCAGAATTTCGATTCGCTGCTTTTCCCCGACAGAAAGAGTCCAGACTCGAGCCCTGGGATTAACTGGGAGATCATAGCTTTCTCCGAGTTTCTTTATACTTGATTCAACTGTTTTGGTCTTTACGAAGAAGCCCATCTCTTTGAGACCGAGCACAACATTCTCGGCCACGGTGAACGAGGGTACGACCGTGAAATGCTGCTGAACCATTCCAATTCCATACTTCAGCGCGTTGTGAGGAGAAGATATGGAGATTCTCTGGCCGTCCATGAGAATCTCTCCCATGTCAGGCTTATATATGCCGAAGAGAATGTTCATAAGCGTCGTCTTCCCAGCCCCGTTTTCTCCCAACAGAGCATGGACTTCACCTTTACGAAGATCGAGCGAGATACTG
>DSBT01000252.1 GCA_011045915.1 Mesotoga infera | reverse complement strand
GCAAAAGGGACAGACTCGATTTTTTGCTAACTTTTCGTTTCTGTCTTGAAGAAAACCCTCACAGATTTTGGTCTGCGATTTCTCTTCTTAATGGGAAAATCGGAGTCTGACCCCATTTGTTCCTTTGAATGTACATCAGCGGTTGGGATTGGAACCGAGCGTTTCCCGAGCTTCTTCCTTGTACTTTCGATATCTCTTGAATTCCAGACCGTAGCTCTCGGCCAACCTCTTTGCCTCAATAGGCAGCAGACCATCTACCAAAATGACTCCGTGACTGGCCCCGTACTTCGAGAGAGAAGCGGCGAGACTCTGTACTTCGGAGTTATGGATTTGATCATTGCCCTCCCTGATGGAGAACACCGTCTTTTCTCCAAAGATGTCCGCGATAAGATCAACAGAGGAATAATCGCCCCTCGGAGGATAATCACAGGATACCCCATAGCTTTCGAGAAAGTCCTTAAACTCGAGAACGAGAAGATTCCTGAGGCTCTTCACATTTCGCTCGGGCTTCAAATAATGTCTGATCCTTAAGGATACTAGATTCACAGCGACGATCTGCGCGAAGAGCAGACCAATAACCAACTGATAAGGGATCACGTAAGCCAGCGCAATGATTGCAGCCGACACTACCCACCAGTACTTCTTGAAGTAGTATAGAATCATGAGGTCTTTCCTGTCACTCTATATCCGTCTCGATCGAAATACACTTCCACACCTCGTCCAGAAAAAAACACCGAACATTGATCAGCCACTATTCAAAGAACCGCGAAATAACTCTTTATCTTCTGAGCCCTGAGAATGCATGAATATTCAGCGAGACTCTAAAGGACGCAGTTATCATTAAGTGAAGAAAATCACAACAAGTAGAATGGGAAGTTTGTTCTATTCTCCGCCACCAATTCTGAATCACTTCAACAAAGGGAGTGGAACAAATACATGACCGGAACTAGCAAGAGCATGACTGAGTTCGTTGCGTACGTATGACCAGGCTAGTCTCACTAACTGACGATTAGAAAAGAACTCAAGAGTTTCTTCGTTGCTCAGAACAGACTTGACTACTTCAACTTCTTTGACACGAAACTCCAGCATGTATTGAAGATTCATCTTGAAAAACGCCTGATTCTTCTCCGCTTCTATGGCAATATCGAACCCCACATTGCAGTTTAAAATCTTGTTCTTCTCATCCAGCTCAATAGAACCTTTTCGAACGTTAACAGAACCGTGTTGTTCGGATAGGTTGCTCTTATCATAAGTTTTGTAACTCAGAGACATAGTTCTTATTGAAAGCAGCTCTATTGCTTGGATAAGTTCAATATAACCGCTGGACTGCTTTCCGTTCATCCGGCCAGGCATTCTTCGTCACACCTTTCAGGTTGATCCAATACATGCTCTGATTCAAGCTTCTCCCAGGTAGCTTCACCAAGAGTCAAGATGTACTTAATCGCATCGATAGCATCTATATGATATGCGTCACTTATCTGGTTGATCTTTGTTGACAATTCTTTCAGGAACTCAGGATTTCTTCCCAATACTTCTCTCACTTCAAGACTATTTTCAAGTGTCTCTCTCACCACGTTAGAGTAATCGCTTGACTCATCCAGACCTCCAGCTGTCAACAGCTTCTCACAAAGTCCTGTTGGCAATGTTATAACTTCCTCTTTGGTAGCAATTATATGAAGCTTCAGATCAAGTGTATCGGAAAGCCTATTCATCATCTCATACGATATGTTCTGCTTACCGGCTTCTATTCTTGCTATTACCGATTGCGATGTTCCTATTGCTTCGGCCAGATCCTTCTGCGAGAGTCCCATTTCAAGCCTTGCAGACTTTATGACCCTAATGAAGAGTCTAAGCGGTCTCTTCGAATCGTAGACTCTAGCGAATTTCTCGTCTTTCAACCATTCTTTTTTGAGTTCATCAAAAGACCTCACTACTTCCACCCCCTTCAACGCGCTTCAAATAGGTATTTCCCTAAACGTTTGCAGGCTTTGACTATGTCGGCATTCTGCCTTCTGGATCTCCCCTGTTTGAAAACTGCTAACAACAAGATTATAAGGAGATTTTCGCTGTCAGGATGAAAGTATAGCCGTATTACCTCTTTCTGCTTTGTTCTAAGTTTCATTTCAAACAAGGTCCCCCATCTACAGTCCAGTGGTTTGTATAACCTCCCCTGTTTCCCGATCTGCTCTGGCGCAATACCCATCGCTTCGATATCTCCGAAATTCGAAGCGATCTCTTCTTTTGTGTCCACATCGAGATCATTAAGGAATTTCGGTACGTCGTTCTCAAAGAAAAGCACCTTGTACCCTTTGTAAAGAGTTCGAATTCTCATATGCGTCTTCTCCGAAAGCATCAACAGTGTAATTATATATCATATATGCTATATAATCAAGACTGATCAATGTTTTTCCAAATTGCTTCGTGGCAAGAACAGACCAATCAATAGGCCCCGCTGAGACTAGTATTTCTTCTAACATCAGAAAATTACCAATTGCACCATGAAATAGCTTAGTTCATATGGAAATTGCCAGACTACAAGGTTAGGTGCGTACTCTCTATAGGACCAGTTCCATTAAGCTAAAAAAACTGAATCCGTTTTGGTCACTGTTTTTCGAGAACTTTCCATGTGCGAGCATAACCGTTTCTGTATTTTGCAGCCCGAACTTCCCGGCAATTTGACGCAAGGTGTCACAATTAACACTTTCATCATTCCTTCGCCTCCTGACTTATTGGTTACAGATTCTTGTTCGCTGATTATGTCAACCTTAATCCCACCTTATTCGCGCCACTAGTGTAGAGGAGCATGTAACTGCGTAGCAAAAGGGACAGACTCGATTTTTTGCTAACTTTTCGTTTCTGTCTTGAAGAAAACCCTCACAGATTTTGGTCTGCGATTTCTCTTCTTAATGGGAAAATCGGAGTCTGACCCCATTTG
>DSBT01000251.1 GCA_011045915.1 Mesotoga infera | reverse complement strand
CTCTTGGAATACTCTTGCTGATACTTTCTATCGGCCTGACAGTCACTGTTGACATGGGCCGCAAGAAGTTGTCAAACCCGTTGATCGAAGTCATTGCCTTCTTCCTGTTGCTTTTTTTCACCTTGCTGGGAAGAAGCTTCCTCGTCGAATCATTTGTCACCGTGGAGTTTTCCTGGTATCTTATGGGAATGCTTCTGGCAACCGTAGGTGTCACGTACTTTCTTCGAGGGACTATACTACCGGAAGGGGCTACCGACTCAATCGGAATCGCCGAGAGAATGTCTATCTTCATCTTCATTCTCGCGGATCACTGGACTTGGGTGATTATTTCCGTTGCAGCAGGACTGGCTTTCCGCGCAGTGTTTTCTAGGGACAGCAAGAAGGAGTGGATCATCAGTCCGGCTGCAGGAATAGTTGTCTCCTTTCTCTGGCAACTGTTGATGAGGAGTTTCCTGGCTTGACCTATGCGATTGGAGACATTCACGGTTGCCTGTCGCCGCTGAAGAGACTCATTAAGGCAATAAAGCTCAAAGATGACGACACTCTCGTTTTCATCGGAGATTATGTAGATCGTGGTCCCAATCCCAGAGGCGTCCTCGACTTCCTCATAGCACTTTCTGTCAACCATCGCTGCAACTTCATTAGAGGAAATCACGAACAGATGTTTCTCGATTATTTGAGAGGCGCCGAGGGGTCCACAATCTGGGCATACAACGGTATGGAAACGACAATAAGGAGTTATGGCAGCATCAGATCGGTTCCCGATTATCATATCGAGTTTCTAAACGAGACTCTACTGTACTACGAAAAGAGCGACTTCGTCTTTGTACACGCTGGGATACGGCCTAACATTCCTCTCAAAAAGCAGAGTCCAAACGATCTCTTGTGGATTAGGGAGCCCTTTCTCAAGAGCTCCAATCCGTTGAAAGATCGCACGGTGGTCTATGGCCATACTCCTTTGATAAGCGGTCCTCTCGTTCAAGAGGGAAAAATCGGGATCGACACCGGATGTGTTTATGGCGGCTACCTTACCGCTTATAGAGTTGAAGACAACTTCTTTCTATCGGAAAGGTCATGATCTGATTTCACCTTTGCAAAAATAAAAGAGCGGAAGAAAATCTTCCGCTCTGAAAAAACGACTTCTCCTATACTCAGGGATAAATTCCTCTCAGTTTTGTAGCATGTGCAACTTTCTCAATAGAATCAACGTAAGCAGCCGTCCTCATGTCGATGTTGTACTTGTTCATTGTAGACGCTACCGAACCGAATGCCTCTCTCATGATCTTGTGGAGAGCTCTCCTCACATCTTCAACATCCCAGAAGTAGTGCTGCAGTCCCTGAACCCATTCGAAGTATGAGACCGTTACTCCGCCGGCATTGGCGAGGAAGTCTGGGACAACGAAAGTGTTTTTCGCCAGAACGATATCTTCCGCATCAGGTGTCATGGGACCATTTGCACCCTCAACAATTATCTTCGCTCTGATATTCCTTGCATTCTTCTCCGTTATCGCATTCTCAAGAGCCGCGGGAACAAGAATGTCGACATCGAGCCCGAGAAGGTCTTCATTGGTTATCTTCTGACCCTTCGGATAACCGTCGATTACTCCGTCGTTCTGATCCCTGTACGCCATAAGGTCGTCAATATCGAAACCGTCTGGATTGTAGAGGCCGCCTGAAACGTCACTGATACCTACAATCTTCGAACCCATCTCTTCATATATCAGCTTCGCAGCGAAGGAACCGACGTTACCGAATCCCTGAACGGCTACCCTAGCTTCCTTTGGATCCATATCTTTGTACTTCAGCGCCTCTTCGGCAACTACCCTGACTCCTCGGCCGGTAGCTTCCGTCCTGCCCTTGGAACCTCCAATTTCCAGAGGCTTTCCAGTGACAATCCCAAGTACTGAATGACCAACATTCATTGAGTAGGTGTCCATATACCATGCCATTATCTGGGCGTTTGTGTTTACATCCGGCGCAGGAATGTCTTCTCCTTCACCTATGATTATCTGGATCTCGGAGAAATACCTCCTCGACAGTCTTTCAATCTCGTTTATAGAGAGTTCCTGCGGATTGACGCAGACGCCACCTTTTCCGCCCCCGTATGGAATGCCGACCACGGCACATTTCCACGTCATCCAGAAAGCAAGAGCTTTCACTTCATCAAGAGTAACATTCTGGTGGTACCTGACGCCGCCCTTTGCCGGACCTCTTGCAATGTTATGTTGTACCCTGTGCCCCGTGAAGACCCTGATCTCTCCGTTGTCCATTCTGACAGGGAAATTGACTGTGAGTTCTCTCTTCGGAAAAGACAAGACCTGTCTCATGCTCTGGCTAAGATCCATTACATCGGCAGCTTTATTGAATTGCTTCAGTGCATTTTGGAACAGACTATTTTCTGCCACAAGATTACCTCCTCGAAAATTGGTGTCATTCACTTGAATTCTATGACCGGATTGAATACTTCTCAAACCCAAGCAAGGGCAAAAGACGGCATTTACGACCAATTAGCGAATCCTAAGTAGCCTTTTCTGTGCTAGTATCCGTTATGCTAATTACCAATAAAAAAGGCGAGGATGACCTCGCTCTGGTACCCCCAGAAGGAATCGAACCTTCATCTGCGGATTAGGAATCCGCCGTTCTATCCGTTGAACTATAGGGGCACAATGAGCAAATTATAGCATCACGTTTCATCCTTTTCAATCACGTTCTGATAAAATTGATTCAGTCGGGAAGCAGCAAAGCAGCTTCAGAGATCAACTTCACTCCTAGCCTAAATGTCGCCAAGCAGATGATTTCGTAGGGAAACATAAGGCTTCCGGGCACTCAAAATTTTTGAGAGGTGAAACAAGTTGAAGAAAGACGTCGCATTAGAATCTACCGTCATAGCTCATGGTCTTCCCAAAGGAATAAATCTCGAGACTGCCTTTAACATGGAGAGAGCAGTGAGGGAAAATGGAGGCACTCCCAGGACCATTGGAATACTCGGTGGAGAGATAGTTGTCGGCCTCACAAATGAACAGGTGAAGAGACTAGGCATGGCCTCGAATGTCTTGAAAGTCGGTACTGCTGAGATCGCCTACGCGACAGCAATGAAGAGAGATGCAGCAACAACAGTAAGCGCTACTATGGCAATCTCGAAAACGAGTGGAATCTCAGTTTTCGCCACCGGTGGAATTGGCGGAGTTCATAGGGACATCGACTGGGATGTGTCTCAAGACATAATTGAACTTTCGAGAACGAGAATGATAGTGGTCTCTGCGGGTGTCAAGAGCATACTGGACGTGCCGAAAACACTTGAGTTTCTTGAAACCTTTGGAGTAACGGTAGTCGGTTACCAAACCGATTCATTTCCTCTTTTCCACTGCTCGAAAAGCCCATACAGAATCAACTTGACGATAAGTTCTCCTGAAGAGGCCGCCCAGATTCTTGAAGAAAAGGAGAGACTGGGAATTGAAGGAGGAGTACTAGTAGCAAACCCAATACCAGAAGCAGATTCAATGGATTTCGATGAACTTAGAACCCTTATTGAATCGGCTCTGAAATCTGCAGAGACCAATGGCATTTCTGGAAAAGCGCTGACTCCATATCTTCTCAGCAGGCTGGCAGAACTATCAAGTGGCAAGACTCTGGATGCGAATATTTCCTTGCTGATAAACAACGCTGCTCTGGGTGGTCGAATCGCCGCTAGTTTAGGAGAAGAAAAATGACAGGTTACTCGCTGAAAGGCGGTATGGTATATTCTGCAGAAGACAGAAATTACGTTCGCAGAGATCTACATATGAGTGCGGGCGTTATTTCCCCGACTCCCTCTGAAGGGTCACTGGAAATAGACATTGCGGGCAGATTCGTTTATCCGGGATTCGTAGATTCCCACGCTCACCTCATAGGCACTGGAAGAAAGAATCTGGAAGTGAACCTTGAAGACTGCAATTCAATTGAATCACTTGCAGAAAGACTGGAAGTCGATCGCGAAATAGTGCGCGCTCGCGGTTGGGATCAGGAAGCTCTTGGTTTCATGCCTGTAAGGGAGAAACTTGATTCCATTACCTCTAGACCCGTGATACTGACTAGAAGGTGCGGTCATATTGCCACTGTAAACTCGCCTTTGATTAAACTCTTCAGTATTGAAAGACTTCACGGACTGGACGGATCCGATATCGAGCTGGGACTCCTGAAGGAGAGAGCCCTAGAAGAACTTGATCGTATGATCAGACTTTCACCCGGAGAAGTGCAAAGAGCAATTCACGCAGGAACTCAGGCCTTCCTCAAGTACGGAGTTACAACAGTTCACAGTGATGATTATCACGGAATCGATTATGAGCTGCTCATGAACAGCCTTTCTGGCGCAAGTGACATGAGGATTTACGAGAAGCTCTGTATCTCAAAAGAAGAAGAACTCGACTTGATCAAGCATGGACAGCAATTTGAAACTCCCTTTTTCACTCTTAGAGCCGCAAAGCTGTATCTTGACGGTTCTCTTGGTGCACGAACAGCGGCAATGATCTCACCTTACCACGATTCCCCTGCCGAAAGAGGCGTTCTATATATGACGGCCGATGAATTGAAACCAATTGTTAAGAGAGCTGACAGAGAGCGAATCCAAGTCTGCGTCCATGTAATAGGGGATCGGGCGCTTGAAGAGGCTTTGAAAGCCTTCGAAGGTTCTGCAAGCGAGTCGCTGAATCACAGACTGATTCACGTCCAAATTGCCTCTGAAGAGCAAATAAAGAGGATGACAGATCAAAAGCTAACCGCCTCAATTCAGCCGATATTTGCTGATTCCGACAAAATAATCGCACCTGAGAGACTCGGTCCGGGCCGCATGAGAGACGCTTACCCATTTGGAAAGATGAGAGACATGGGAGTGCCTCTCGCAATATCAACCGACTCCCCTGTTGAGAGTACTTCAGTGATTCGCAACCTCGCTTCTGCCGACAAGTTTTTCTCAAGAAGAGATAGCATTGAGATGTACAGTTCGAATGGTCATATTCTCGCAAACAACACAGAGTCACTTTCACTCAACAATGGAGATAGGGCAGACCTATTTGTGATCAATGTCGATTTACTGAAGGTAACTCAAGACACTCCCGCAGAAATGACCTTTGTTGACGGGAGGTTGGTTCACAAACTTTGAACAAAAACGGCTGCGGAATCAAGGTCGATATTCTACATAAATAATTCTTCATCTTTATTTACGATTAGTCACTTATATGTTAAATTCCAGCAAACTATCTTGAAGAATAGCAGCAAAACTGCTAAAATTAGTACAGAAAAAGGCGGCAATTAGCCGCCATGTCTGGTGGGCTCGGGTGGAGTCGAACCACCGACCGCCCGGTTATGAGCCGGAAGCTCTAACCAAACTGAGCTACGAGCCCAGGCACAGAATTGATTATAATATTCCTCATGGCTTGTGTCAAGAGGTTCAGGAGATGGTCCAATGCTAAACAGCAGCTCTGTGGGTCTTCAGACATCTGCAGATCCGGTTCAGGAAATGACTGTGAAGTATCCTCGAGTTCTTGTGATAAGAGCCGCATTTTCTCTTTTGAAAGACGGAAAGGCACTTGAACATAGAGATCTTGAGAAAACACTGCAGACCTTGCTGTCAGGCTAAGATTCGAACTTGATTTTGGTCTTATGGTTTTTTCTTGCGTTTGATATGAAATGAAAGATTCATTATGTCGGAGGGCGTCAAGCCCGGGATCCTCGTTGCCTGACCTATAGAAGCTGGTCTGGTCTTCTTCAGTTTCTCTCTTCCTTCGGTTGAAAGATTGGAGACTCCATCATAATCGAGATCTGCGGGAATAAGATCCTCATCAATTTCCTCAAGTCTCCGGACCTCCTCCTTAAGTCTCTCCACATAACCGCGGTACTTAATCTCTATTTCCACTTGCTCGATCACATCATCATCGTGAATCGGTTCGGGATCGTATGCCACGATATCTTTGTAACAGACTCCGGCCCTCTTCATCAATGCCGAAAACTTTGTGGCAGAATCCAGTCTTGTGCTTCCCTTGCTCAGCAGCAGCTGATTCAGACCCTCGGACGGCCTAATCGTCGTCTTGTCAAGCCTGGTAAGCTGCGCGTTTATCTCAAGTGTCGATCTGACTACTCTTTCTCTAAACCACTCGGGAATCAGCCCATATCTCCAGCCATACTCAGAGAGCCTTATGTGAGCATTATCATGCCGTAGAAGCAATCTATACTCTGCCCTGGATGTAAGCAGTCTATAAGGTTCATCAACTCCTTTGGTTACGAGGTCGTCGATCATAACCCCTATATAAGCATCCGAGCGGCCGAGAACGAGCTGCTCCTCCCCCATCAGTTTAGCAGATGCATTTATGCCTGCTATGAGTCCCTGACCTGCCGCCTCCTCATAGCCGCTAGTACCGTTCACTTGACCTGCGAAATAAAGGTTCTCGACACGTTTGCTCTCAAGCGTGGAAAAGAGCTGAGTCGGATCAATATAATCGTACTCCACTGCATAAGCGGGTCTGACTATCTCAGCTCCCTCAAGTCCCGGAATAGTCCTTATCATTTCCAGCTGAGTTTCATAGGGAAGGCTTGTGGAAAGTCCGTTCAAATAATATTCGTCACTCAGTGAGCTTTCAGGTTCGACAAAAAGCTGGTGGCTTCCTTTCGAAGAGAACTTGATCACTTTGTCCTCTATTGAGGGGCAGTATCTGGGACCTCTGGAATCGATGAGTTTAACATCTCCATATAGCGGAGAGAAATGAAGGTCTCTCCTGATGATGTCATGAGTCCTTTCATTTGTCCTGGTTAGCCAGCAAGGATGGTCGTCAGCAAGAACGAACGGCTCGGAGAAATACGAGAAGGCCAGCGGACTCTCGGCTGTACACTGACGTTCCATCCTTTCAAAAGCAATGGACCTTCCCGCGATTCTTGCGGGAGTGCCGGTTTTGAAACGTCTCACTTCAAATCCAATAGACTTAAGTGAATTTGTCAGTTCTGTAGCGGGAAACTCGCCCAGCCGGCCGGCCGGGAGTTCATGCGGCCCGATGAATATCTTCCCCCCCAAAAATGTACCGGTAGAGACTATTACTGATCGTGCAGAATATTTGAGACCAAAATGAGTCACTACACCGGTAACACGACCCTTCTCGGTTTCAATTGCCTTCACGATTCCACTCTGCAACTGGAGATTTTCCTGCATTTCGAGAGCTCTTTTCATAATTTGACTGTATCTGTTCTTGTCCACCTGTGCTCTCAACGCCCTAACGGCGGCTCCTTTACTGGTGTTAAGAACCCGAATGTTCAGTGATGCCCGATCGGTCGACTTTGCCATCTCTCCACCGAGAACGTCAACTTCTCTCACAACGATCCCTTTCGCCGGACCTCCCATTGCCGGATTGCATGGAGTCCATCCGACGGTATCAAGGTTGATATTTAGAACAAGTGTTCTCATACCCATCCTGGCACTGACAAGAGCAGCTTCAATTCCTGCATGGCCGGCACCTATGACAATTATGTCGAATTCGTAATCTCTTTTATTTAATCGCATAACATCACTCCTTTATCATTGTATTGTACACAGAGAGGAGGCTCTTAATTGAGAAAAGTCTGTTTCGTTGATACTACGATGAGGGACGCTCATCAGTCACTTCTGGCCACAAGGGTCACCACTAGCGAATTAGCGGAAATTGCCCCTCTTGTCGATCGAGTGGGTTACCATGCCGTTGAAGTCTGGGGTGGAGCCACATTCGACTCCTGCGTGAGATACCTTGATGAAGATCCCTGGGAACGACTCGATGTCCTTAAGGAGAAATTCAAGAAGACGAAGCTTCAAATGCTTCTCAGGGGCCAGAATCTTCTGGGTTACAGGAACTATGCAGACGATGTTGTGGAGCTCTTCGTGAGAACTATGTCAAATCATGGTATAGATGTCGTAAGAATCTTCGACGCTCTCAACGACTTCAGAAATCTAGAAGAATCGGCAAAAGCAGTAAAGGCAAGCGGAATGCATCTCCAGGTGGCAATGTCATATACGACCAGCCCAGTTCACAATGTCGACTATTTCGTAGAGATATCCGATGAGGCAGTGGAACTCGGCGCAGACTCCCTCTGCATAAAGGATATGGCCGGCCTCTTAAAACCAGGAACGGCAACCACGCTTGTGAGCGAGATTAAGAAGAGACATTCGATCCCGCTGGAAGTGCATTCTCATTTCACTACTGGAATCGCAGGTATGACTTATCTGAAGAGTGCAGAGGCCGGAGCCGATATTCTAGATACGGCTACCTCTTCAATGGGATTTGGGACTTCACAGCCAGGCGTAGAAAGTGTATGGACAGCTCTGCACGATATCGGACTTGCAGAACGGCCAGACTATCCGCTCCTAAAAGAGATAAACGACTACTTTGTCGGTGTTAGAAGAAAACACAGTGGCACTGACGCCGGCTTCACGATAAACACATCGGTTCTGGAGAATCAGATTCCCGGAGGAATGTACTCCAATCTTATCAATCAACTCAAATCACAGAACATGAGCGACAGATTCGAAGAGGTTCTTGAAGAGGTCCCAAGAGTCCGCGCCGATCTCGGATATCCTCCACTAGTAACTCCAACGTCTCAGATAGTAGGTGTTCAGGCCGTCTTGAATGTTATGAACAACGAGAGGTACAAGACAATAACGAAAGAAGTTGAAAGGTATATAAAAGGCTTTTATGGCACTCCGCCCGCAGAAATTGAGAAATCCTTGAAATCCCGCGTCATGGGAGTCGAGGAGTCGATTTTGCACAGACCTGGCGATACTCTAGATCCCGAAGTGGAAAGGGGCAGGAGCGAGCTCGGGCTTTTGGCGCAAAGTGATGAAGATCTTCTGATCTACCTCCTTCTTGGCGAGGTTGGGAAGAAGTTCCTTGCTCAACGATACCAGAACTCGTTAAGGGTCGACTTCGAGCTTGCAAAAGACTTCAAGGAAGGAATTACAGTATATCCGGTTTGATTCGTAGTATTAACAAAATTTACCTGAGCTGACACACCTTCAGAGCTAATAATGGCACATTAACAAGCACTGGACGCCTTCACGGAGAATGAAGGCGTTTTTTTATTCCGTAGCAGCAGTAACACAGCTTAAATAAAACGGAACTTTCTGATACAATTTATTCAGGGAGTACTTCTATTCTATTAAAGGAGGGTTCTAAAGATGAGAAAGCTTACAGCTGTTCTTGTTTTGCTAATTGTGATGTTGTCGTTTGCAAGCGCAAAACTGGTAATTTGGTCCTCGGAAAATCAGATTCCGGCACTTGAAAAGCTCGCCGCCGATTTCGAAAGCGACTATGGCATTCAAGTGGAGATACAGCAGGTGAATTTTGGAGACTTAAAGTCTAAGTTCCTCACAGCGGCCCCTGCAGGACAGGGACCCGACATTATTGTCGGCGCACACGACTGGGTCGGGGAGCTTGCAATCAACGGCCTTATAGAACCGATTCCATTTCTTCCAGAGGCCGATCAATACTACGATGTCACTCTAGATGCCTTCAGCTATGGAGGAAACCTCTATGGTGTCCCCTATACTGTTGAAGCGATTGCAATCATCTACAACAAGGATCTAGTATTCGAAGCACCGAAAACGATCTCAGAACTTGAAGATCTGGCTTTCGAAGCTTCAGATGACGAAGTCGTAGGCCTGATCTACGCAGTCGGGGATTTCTATCATTCTGCTCCTTTCATACTGGGCAGAGGCGGCTATATTTTCAAGGAAACCGCTGCGGGGCTTGATGTGACCGACATAGGTCTGAACAACGAGGGCGCGATTGCAGGCGGAAACCTCATTAAATCTTGGTTCGACGAAGGTCTAATTCCAGGCGGACCAAACTACAACCTTATGGACTCTCTGTTCAAAGATGGGCTAGCCGCATTCATTGTTAACGGCATATGGGCAACTCCAAGCTACCGCGATACAGGTATCGACTACGCGATTCTTCCTTTCAGCGAGATCACATTCGACGACGGTACGAATCCGAGACCGTTTGTCGGAGTGCAGGGTTTCATGATAAACTCAAAGTCTTCAAACAAGCTTGAAGCCACCGAGTTCGTAGTCAACTACATCGGCAGCTTTGACGGCCAGTACGGCATGTTCCTCGGGGAAAGAAGGGGAACGGCAAGGGCGGACGTCTTCTCCTTTATTGAAGCCGACGCGGGTCCAGAGCTGTATGATGTTCTGCAGTTCTCTAAGAGCGCTTCCGTAGGGACGCCAATGCCCAACGTACCGGAAATGGCAAGCGTATGGGGCGCTATGGGCGATGCTCTAGGTCTTATAATCAACGGTCAAGACACCGTTGAAAATGCTTTCAATTCGGCAGTCGAGAAGATAAAGACCACTATAGGAAACTAGAATTACTTTTCGTATTATTCACATCTCTAAACTTGGTTAGGCTGAGCGCGGGTTATCTCCCGCGCTTTGGTTCTGATTGCCTGGAGGGATTACCTTGAGTGTAAGGCGATTTGTAATCTTTCTCTTTCTTCTCGCCATTCTAGCAATATTCAATGCCTTTTCTCTGTGGAGCATATATCTGCTGTACGCCGATGGAAATTTCGGTTTGATGATCACGATGGTCGTCTTGACCTTGCTCATAGACATAATTGCTTTAAATCCAAAAGGTTATCCGTACAGATATATGATTCCCGCTATGATCCTGCTCTTCATTCTCACCCTATATCCGATGTATTATACATTTAGAACTGCCTTCACAAATTACGGAACCGGACACCTCTTCACCAGGCAGCAGTCGATTCAGAAACTTCTCAGCGATTACTTCTACATACCTGAGAACCCTGAGGAATTCGAGTTCTCTATCTATATTGAACTCGAGAACTACAATCCTACAGACAGATTCATTACTCTTCTGACTTCAAGAAATAACGGAAACCTCTTTGCTGCTCCACGACCGCAGCCAGTCAGCAGAGACGCCGAAGGTAACATAACGCTTGCGACAGCCAAGATGTATGAGGTAAGCGGGGACAGTTTTTCTATTGGGAGCGTTAACTACACTCTATCAAGATCTCCTGATGACAGGATTCTCGCAATCCGGACAGACTCGGGTGAGCAGTTCATATACTTCTATTCTCCGCAGGACAGTACCACGAGGCCAAACGCATTTTTCTATTTCAGTGAAATAAGAGGAATTTGGCTGCGAAACGCGGAGTTCACAAACAGTGACGGGAATCAAGTCAGGCTGTTCCCAAACTCTCTCTACACAACCTTTGCAACAACGGAAAGGAAATACGCTTTGAGAGCCGAAACGACCTTCTCGGCTGGAAGAGCCATTCAGGAGACCGTTGTCTATAACAGGAAAACAGAGAGAACTCTCGTTGAAGAGGGGGGATTCTTCTACGATATAGACGAAAACGGCAATGAGTTCGTCGTGGAGGGATACATATCGGATGTCGGCTTCTGGAATTTCGTGAGGATGTTCCAGGACCCCAAGATAAGCGGTCCGTTCTTTCAGGTCTTTGGTTGGACCTTCACCTGGGCAGGTCTGAGTGTGCTCTTCTCATTCACAATCGGCCTCGCTCTTGCTATTACGCTAAACGATCGAAGACTGAAGGGGAAAAAAATTTACAGAACACTGCTGATAATTCCCTGGGCAGTACCCGCATTCATTTCCGCTCTGGTATGGCGCAACGGGTTCTTCAACGAGACCTACGGTGTGCTGAACAGATTCATAGTCCAGGGACTTTTCGGAATGGAGCCCATAAAGTGGTTGAACGATGCCTTCTGGGCGAAGGTTTCTGTTCTGCTGGTAAACACCTGGCTGGGATTTCCATATATGATGACCGTCAGTCTGGGAGCTCTGCAGAGTATTCCGGAAGAGCTCTATGAAGCTTCCTCGATAGATGGCGCAACGAAATTCCAGAGATTCAGAAAGATCACCTTCCCCCTGCTTATGGTCACCATTGCTCCTTTGCTAGTTGGGAGCTTCGCGTTTAACTTCAACAACTTCACGGGAATCTATCTTGTTACGCAGGGTGGTCCGGCCATTGTCGGTGCTTCGACACCGGCGGGAGCAACGGACATCCTGATTTCATACACATTCAAGCTTGCCTTCGAAGGGCGAGGTCAGGATTTCGGGTTTGCGAGCGCCATCTCAATAATCATATTTATAATCGTCGCAGGCTTCAGCTGGATAAACTTCAAACTATCCGGTTCCTTTGAAGAGGTGAGCAGATAATGGCCGTTGAGAGAAGGAAGTACTGGCTAAGACACGTCGTCTTGATCGCCATTGTTGTTGTTGTCCTCTTCCCAATGGTCTGGCTCGTAAGCACATCGATAAGGAGAGATCAGGCCGCATTTTCATCGAACCTCTTCTCTAGCAGGGTTACTTTCCAGCATTACAGAAATCTTCTCTTTCCCGAGAGAAGTGTGGGAAGGCTGATTCTCGATCTGCAAAGCGCTACATACGCCACAGGAGATTATAGAGGAAGAAGTCAAGAGGATCTTAAGAAAACTGTGGAGAAGTTTCTCGCCAAGTTCGACTCACTCATGGATGAAAGCGTTGACAAGGTTGCCGTAGTCGAAAAAGGCACGACCTCTATAGAGAACTCCTTGATAGACAAAGAGAGCGGAATCATTGAGGAAATGAACGAACTGAGGCTCAAAGACAAAAACCTTTTCGAAGAAAGGCTTAAAGAGATCGGCGAAGTCAGTGAAGTGAGAACAGCATATGCGATCGGCGAAATTCTTCAAACGACGTCCCCTTCTCTGGATAGAGATTATCAGTTCTACCTTGATTTGCTTGGTGAGAGAGCAGCCTCTATCTCTGACTCTCTTGAAAGATACAGGGAACTCTATGAAGAAGTCTTTCTTGGCAGGGACGAGACATTGAACGCAATCGAGACTCTCGAGTTTGAGAATAAGGCCGAAGTAGTCAGTTCCCTAGAGTCGATTCAAAACTACATATCTCTGTCCGAAATAGATTACTCGGAATGGAGAAAGGTGGAATGGCTGAGAGTGATCAACAGATATCTCAGGGATGTTGAATCGTCTATGCCGGAAGACCGGGCCGCCGAATTGAATCGAATTAGAACAAGTCTCTACGATTCCTTCAAATCGGCCAGTGAAGCTTGGGAAGTTGCAACAGAGGCCGGTGAAGGCGTCTCAGAGGAGTTGTCCTCTCTTGCAGGAGAAGCTTTCGGCGCAAAGTACTACGAATATATCGAGGCGAATGAAAGGCTATTGGCCGTGCAGAGCGCAATAGAGGCAGCCAGGAAGTCACTTGCGGTCTCGGAATCTGCATTGGCAGAACTGGAAGACTCACTGCAGGTGGCCATGCCCACACTGGTATCGGAGACCAGAAAGCTGTCTGCCTTGATTCTCCCATTGCAAATCGTAATCTCGAAGGGTATCGAAAGCCGAACGGCAGTCACAGAAGCTAAACTATTGGATTCACTGAATGAGATCGTTTCTGCAAGGGAGACCATTGATACCGTTCAAGATCAGCTATCGCAGATGGAGAACGTCCGGGAGCTTTCCGCAGTTCTTTCCGAACTGTCTGGAGAAATGGCCTGGTTCTCAGACAACAGAGAAACTCTATCAAGCGCCTCAGCAAACTCCGAAGTCTCAAATGGAATAGATGTAATAAATACCGCTCTATCGAATCTCTCTCGTATCCTGCCGGTTCTGGAGACTAGTGTCTCGGAGTACGTTGAAGTCTCAGAAAAGACAATAGAACTGAGGGCTGAACTGGAATCTTTGGAAGAGGAAAGCGAGCTTCTGGGCGAGAAGATCTCCTCACTTCAGGAAGAGGCAGACAGAGCAGAGGATGAATACGCAAAGGCTCTGGAAGCGATAAACATAAGAACGGCCATGTTGTCTGTGGAAGAGGAGATCAACTTCCTGGATGAGGCCAGAGACTATGTGCTGAGTCTTACAGGCGTATTGAATGACTATTTCAAGATAAGATCCTCAACCCGCTACAGAACGCTCGCCTGGTACGATGATTTTGCAAGGGCGAACACAGAGGCAAAAGAGGGAACGGACCTGTTGAATCAGCTGATTTCCAATATGAGGTCTATGAAGGATGAACTCGCTTTGAAGGTGAACAACTACATAGATCTTAGATTTCTAGGAACTTCAGTGACACTGGAAGACTTTGGAAAGATGCAGGAAACATACAATTCCCTTTTTCAACAAGTCAACGCAAAATACCAGCGCGCCTCCAGGCTAATATCCGATCTGATCGAGAAACCTGCCTCTTACTCGTCTTCATATTCCGAAGATTTGAGAGAGATTGACAAAGCCCTTTTCAGGACCAATCAGATCTGGGCTCAGAAGGAGAGCACCTACTTCTACTTCGTCAGATGGCTGCTGAATTCGGTTATGGTGGCCCTGTCCGTATCGCTTATCAGCGTCGCTGTCGCCTCTCTTGCGGCCTACCCGTTTAGCAGGATGAGATTCCGTGGAAGAAAACAGGGGCTCCTCGGTTTGCTGTTGATCCAGATGTTCCCGACGATAATGTTCATGGTTGCGCTGTACGCATTGCTGCAGTTTATGGGGAGCGTGCTTCCCTTCCTGGGGCTTAACACACTCGGTGGGTTGATTTTCGCTTATTCCGGTGGAATAGCCTTCAACATCTGGCTGATAAAGGGATATTATGACACGATCTCAAACTCGCTCGAAGAGGCCGCAATGATCGACGGGGCAACGAAATTCCAGGCCTTTTCAAAGGTGATTTTACCGCTTGCCAGACCGATTCTGGCTGTTGTGGCTATTCTGACGTTTATGAACATCTTCAACGAGTATTTGATTGCCAGGATACTTCTCCAGGATATGAACAAATGGACTTACGCGGTGGGACTCTGGCAGTTTTCGGGAAGATTCGAGACAAGCTGGGGACCATTTACTGCAGCGGCTCTCATCGGTGCAGTCCCTATGGTGATCTTCTTCCTGGTGTTACAGGATTACAT
>DSBT01000250.1 GCA_011045915.1 Mesotoga infera | reverse complement strand
GTCTTTCGGGCGCTTCTTATATCGTCCCAGCCGAAGAGAAGAACGTCCCAGGACCTCAATCGCTCATTCATTCTCGGGATCCTTACCAGAGGTGAAAGGGTTCCCTGAGCCAGTAGCTGAAATGCCCTCAATCCCTTTGAAAGGCGCGTAATACCGAAGTCCTGCTCGCCGCTCGTATCGAGAACCAGCGCGGACGCCCCTTCCGTCTTGAACAACCTCAATCTCCCCGCTGCAACCATCGACTCGAAGGCCTTCGTGCCTTGAAGAAGGAAATCATAATCCTTCTCGAGAGGTTTGTACAGGTCCAATATCGTTTCGAGGTCTAACTCCCTTTCAAAAAAGACGGACTTCTCATTTCTAGTCTTCCTTACGGGGCAGGCGTAGAAGTCCAGTGTCGCCGTAGTGGAGAAACCCATGTGTTCCAAGATCTTCTTCGAGGCAACGTTGTCGGCCTTAACCGATGCGTATCCGAAATCGAAATCAGTGGGCCCTAAGAGCCTCTGAAGTTCCTGAATGATCGATTTCAGCCAGCGCGCGACTTTCAGCCTGTATTTCGGGTTGGTCCTCAGCCCAAAGAGATATATGCCCTTTCTTGACTCTCCGTTCACGATCAAGTCTTCGATTCCCACACCGATACATCCGATAATGTCGTAGGCGTCTTCGGCAATCATGATAAAACCCTCTTCGAAGTACTTCAGTCTTCCAAAGAAGTCTTCTCTAAAAGCCACGAGCCAGATATTACCCTCCTGAGCCGATTCTCGCTCTATCTTGAGGAGCTTATCGTTGTCATCGATTGTGGCGAATCTTACATGTATGTTTCCTGCCTTCTTGTTTTCCATCAACGGCTCATGTCTTCAGGTGGGAATCGAACCACTCCAGTATTGCCCTCAGACGCTTTTCCCTGTGTACGGGAAGGCCTCCTCTGGATAGCTCGTGGTTCTCCTTCGGGAAGAGCACCATTTTCGCCTCTTTTCCGAGATACCTCAACGCCGTGAAGAACTGCATCGCTTCGGGGACCCAGCATCTGTAATCTTCAAGGGAGTGAATGAAAAGAATCGGAGTGACTACGTTGGGCGCCGACATTAGAGGTGACTGTCTGAGATAACCCTCGAGGTTGTCGAAGAAATCGCCTCCGGTCTGATCGCTTGCAAAGAAGTATCCGATATCCGTGGTGCCGAAGAAGGAGATCCAGCTCGAGATAGATCTCTGGGAGACGGCAGCCTTGAAGGCGTCGGTATGCCCCACAATCCAGTTTGTCATAAAGCCGCCGTAAGAACCTCCGGTGACTCCAAGCTTATCCTCGTCAACGAAATCGTATTCGTTTATGACGTACTCGACGATCTCCATTATGTCTTCGAAATCCCTCTCCCCGTAGTGACCCCTTATGTCGGCAAAGTCGGTTCCGTAACCGGCGCTTCCCCTCGGGTTGCAGTAGATAACAGCATACCCCTCGGAGGCCAGAGCCTGGAACTCATGTACATATCCTCCGCCATATGCCGTCTTTGGCCCTCCGTGTATCTCCACGACAGCGGGGTACTTCTTCCCTTCCTCGAAGTCTACAGGCTTCATTATCCAGCCTTCGATCTTCTGCCCGTCGGAGGCCTCCACTTCGAAGCTCTCAGGTTCCGACAGCTTAAGACCCTTAATCCACGAGTTGAAGTTTGTGAGCTTCTTCCTCTTGCCTTTGACAAGAGAGTAGATCTCAAGCGGCTCGAGCGTTGTCATCTCAGAAAGGAGAAGTCTTTCGCCTGCAATATCGAAGCAGTCTATGCTCCCCGAAGAGACAGCGATTTCCTCTAACTTTCCCTCTTTATCCATAGAAATAAGCTTTATTTGCGATCCTGCAGTTACAAGTGAATACAGCTTGCCTTCCACAACCTTCATGGAAGTGTTCGGCGAGACACCCCTCACATCGCTGTTCAGGCTGTTGCCGAAGTAAAGGTCCATTTCTCTGGCAACCATAGTAAGCGCAATAGACTCCAGATCTATATGGACAATGAAGGGATTGGTCGGGAAGCCTTTTTCGAAGTCGGTTGCGACAGCGAACAGTTCGCGTTCTCCCGACCACTGGCAGTGATAGAATGAGAGGCTGTCGTCTCCGATTCTCTTCGCCAATCCACTCTGCAAATCGAGGACGTAGAGACTGCTCCATATCGGCCTCTTCTCTTTATCTTCGGTTGTTATAACCGCAACTTCTTTTCTCTCGGGAGACACAACGATATTTTCGACATCTCCTCCAACGGCCTCGACCGGTTCCATCTTTCCGTCTTGGAGTTTCATCTTATACAGGCGGCCTGCTCTGTTCTCTGTGAATCCAGCTCCGTTGGAGAGAAATGGTATTTTGTCAATCTCGTAAACCTTCTTCTCTGGCGGGTCATCTTCTTCCAACTTCTCGGGATCTTCACCGGGCGCATGCTTCGTTATGAAAAGAACCGTCTCCGAATCGATCCACGAGACAGAGGAAAATCCTCCTTTTAGAGCCTTCACCAATCTGCTTTCTCCGCCCTCAAGAGGCAGAAGATAAAGCCCGGATCCTTTCGCGTCCTTATCTCTTCCCGAGACGAAGAGAAGGCTTTTGCCGTCTGGACTGACGGTGGGGGAACCGTCCTTTCCACCCCGGGTCAGCTGCCGAACCCTTCCACTTTTCATGTTGCCAGACCAGATGCTGCTTTCGTACTGGTTCTCCTTCTTGTCCATCGTCTTTCTTACAAAGACGAAGTTTTCCCCGTCGGGAAAGATGTGAAGATCGCCCACAGCGGAGTATTTGTAGAGATCCTCAAGCTTCAGCTTCTTCAACTAGATCACCCCTTTCAGAATCATTCTACCAGAATGGCGGCTTTTCATTCTCGACTTCCTTGTGATGCTAGAATTGTAGGGAATGAGAGGTGAATGAGATGATACTGGTGACCCACTTCGATCCCTTTGGAGGAAGCAGAATAAACGCATCGCAGATAGTAGCGCAGCTTCTCGCGGATTTGAGAGAAGACATTGAGCTCATGAGCCTTCCAACGGTCTTCGATGACTCCTTTTCTCCACTGAAACTGCGCCTCCTGAAAGGCGTCCCGGAGGCGTTGATTATGATAGGCCAGGCGGCCGGAAGATCTCTCATCACTCCGGAGAAGGTTGCGATCAACTGGAAGGAATCGGCGACTCCAGACAACAACGGATTTATTGCGACCGGAGAGAAGATAATTTCTGCTTCTAAAGACGCATACTTTTCCAAGCTTCCGATCGAACGGATTGTCTCTAAGCTGAAGGATGAGGGACTTCCTATCGAGAAGTCCTTCTCGGCAGGTGCATTTGTCTGCAACTATCTCTTTTACAGGTGTATGGATTTTCTCACAATGAGGGGCATAGACATACCCGCCGGGTTTGTGCACATACCGTGCATTCCAGAACAGACAAGTCCGGAAGAAGAAAAGCCGGCGATAAAGGCGGAAGTCTCGGCGAAAGTTCTTTCAAGGATAATAGACCTTGCACTGGAGGAGAATAGATGAGAATAGGCGGCGTTCCCCTCAACATAGTCTGGGAGTCTCCGGAGATCAACATGAAGATAATCGAAAGACTTTTCGCAGGAGCCTCGGTGGCCGGTGTCGAGCTGATTGTCTTTCCTGAAACTACCTTGAGCGGGTTCACTCGCAACGCGGAGAGAGCCTATGTGAGAGATGCAAGCAGTTTCTTCAAAAAGCAGGTAGATTAC
>DSBT01000249.1 GCA_011045915.1 Mesotoga infera | reverse complement strand
TGAGTGTTCTAAAGAAGTATTCCCCCATCAAGTCGCAGATCCAGCGTTCGGATCTCAAGAAGGGCGAGAAAGGCTTCTCTCTGGATTTTGTATCGACCAGAATAGGCGAGGCGAAACACTCCATTCAGGAGTGCAAAGACAAAGGTCTCACGTATTCGGTTCCGCTTTATGTGACTGTAAGAATCACCGACCTTTATACCGGAGAGATCAAGGAGGAAGAGGCCTTTTTTGGATACTTGCCTTACATGACCGATAACGCCTCCTTCATAATCAACGGAGCGGAAAGAGTGATCGTCAATCAGCTCGTGAGATCTCCTGGTGTCTATTTTGTTGATGAACCTACGAAGGCGGTATCGGGTTCTCTTCCCATTTATGTCGCGCATTTTCTGCCTGTAAAGGGAGCTTGGTTCGAGATTCTCCTCAATCCAAACAAGCAGATAATGCAGGCTAGAATAGACAGAAGAAGAAAACTGAATTTCTTTGTCTTTTTGAAGGCTCTGGGTTACGAGAACGATCTCGATTTGCTCAGACTTTTCGAAACTGGATACGATGGGTCGGACGAAGATGAACTGCTCGCGAATGTTGGAAGTATTATTCTCGAAGACATCAAGACTCCAGGCGGAGAGTTGATAGCAGAAAAGGGAGCGTTACTGACTGAAGATATTATCGCAAAAGCAATCGAGGCAGACGTAAAGACCGTAAAGCTGCCGCTTCCTATAGCAATGAAGACTTTCATTGCTTTGCAGAAGACATATGGAGAAGGGATGACCGAAGATGCCGCTTATATTGAGCTTTTCAGAAAGCTCAGACCCGGTGAGATTCCTCGAATAAATGCCGCGAAGAGCTACATAACCAATCTATACTTCAGCCCCGACCGTTTTGACTTTTCCGATGTCGGCAGATACAAGGTCAACAGCCGGCTTAAGAAGGTTTATCAAGACTACCTGAAGGAGTTTGAAGGAAAGAAAGTTTCGAAGGACACGGATTACGCAGAAGAGTCCAGTGTTCTTACAGTTCTCGATGTAGTCCTTGCGGCAAGGCACCTGACAGAAATTGAAAGCCGACCGGAACTTCTCGATACGAAGGACCACCTTGGAAACAAACGAGTTAGAACGGTGGGCGAACTCATGGAAACAGAATTCGAGAAGGCATTCATTAAAATACATAAGCTCCTCGAGGAGAAGCTTACCATATATACTTCCTTCGACAAAATTGCGGTGCAGAGTCTTGTGAATGTAAGAACGCTAATGACCACTCTGCATCAGTTCTTTGCAACGAGTCAGCTTTCTCAGTTTATGGACCAGGTTAATCCGCTAGCGGAGTTGACTAACAAGAGGAGACTTTCTGCCATCGGACCAGGCGGCTTGAAAAGAGAACACGCAAGATTCGAGGTTCGTGACGTTCATCACTCTCACTACGGTAGAATGTGTCCCATTGAGACCCCTGAAGGCGCCAATATTGGACTGATGACTTCGATGGCTACCTTTGCAAAGATAGACAAGTTCGGATTTCTCCTGACTCCTTACAGAAAGGTTCAGAAGGGAGTAGCTAGTGACGATATTGTATATCTTGCCGCAGATGAAGAAGAGCGTTACAACATAGCTCACTCCACTATCGCAATGGACGGAAATGGGCGTATTCTAGATGAAAACGTTGAAATCCGTTATGCGGGAGAGGTAAGGTATGTTAATAGGGAAGATGTTGATTACATGTCGGTCTCTCCCAAACAGATCGTTTCAATCTCGACTTCTTTGATACCGTTTCTGGAAAACGACGATGCCAATAGAGCATTAATGGGATCAAATATGCAAAGACAGGCCGTACCCGTAATCAAATCCGAAGCTCCCATTGTTGGGACCGGTGTTGAAGGTGTGGCTGCCAGAGATTCAGGATATGTTGTGCTTGCAAAGCACAAGGGCAAGGTAATTAGTGTTGACGGCCGAAGAATAATCGTGCAGAGGCTTGATGATAAAGGCAATCCTGAGCTTGATGAGAAAGGAAAGTCAGTCGAAGATGTTTATTCTCTGTTCAAATTCGTGAGGACAAACCAGGACACTGCGGTAAACCAAAGACCAATAGTATCCGTTGGTGAGGAAGTGGAAAAAGGAGCTCCGATCGCGGACGGTCCCTCTACGGAAATGGGAGAGCTTGCCCTTGGGAAGAACGTGCTGGTAGCTTTTATGCCCTGGGAAGGGTACAACTTCGAAGATGCTATTTTGGTCAACCAGGAACTTCTTGAAGATGACACTTTCACGACTATCCACGTTGAGATGTATGAGACGATCGCGAGAGATACCCAGCTAGGTCCGGAAGAGATCACTGCTGATATTCCCAACGTGTCGAAGGAAGCGCTCAAGAATCTTGATGAAAGCGGAATAGTCAGAGTAGGTGCGTATGTTACATCACAAGACATTCTTGTTGGAAAAGTCACACCCAAAGGCGAGTCCGAAACAACTCCTGAAGAGAAGATAATAAGGTCTGTTTTCGGAGATAGGGGAAGAGATGTGAAGGATTCATCACTGAAGCTTCCTCATGGTGTCGAGGGAAGAGTAATCGATGTCAAGGTCTTCGAAAAAGAAGAAGTATCTGAGCTTGGATCTGGCATCAACAAGCTTGTCAAAGTATTCGTTGGAATCAGAAAGCCTTTAGATGTTGGTGACAAGCTTGCTGGAAGGCATGGTAATAAAGGCGTTGTTTCGAATATTATACCGAAGGAAGACATGCCTTTCCTTCCAGACGGAACTCCAATCCAGCTTGTGCTTTCTCCTCTGGGTGTCCCGTCGAGAATGAATGTCGGGCAGGTACTTGAGACACATCTTGGATGGCTGGGAAAGCTTACAAATCGCTATTTTGCGACTCCCATCTTTGATGGAGCTACAGAAGAAGAAATCATGACCGAGCTTTATGAAGCCAGGAAAAAGTTTGGCCTCGAAGACGGAGATAGTGAAGAGTTGAAGACCGGTAAGGTAACCCTGAGAGATGGCCGCACCGGTAGTCCTTTTGACTTCCCGATTGTTGTGGGAATTATGTACATGCTTAAACTCGTTCATATAGCAAAGGATAAGATTCACGCGAGATCTACAGGTCCTTACTCGCTCATTCATCAACAGCCTCTCGGTGGAAAGGCCCACTTTGGTGGCCAGAGATTTGGCGAGATGGAGGTATGGGCGCTTGAAGCCTATGGAGCGGCCCACACATTGAATGAGATGCTGACGATAAAGTCTGATGACATCAAGGGAAGGAACGATGTGTATAAGGCAATACTGAAGGGAATTAATATACCAGAACCAGGTATTCCGGAGAGTTTCAAAGTCCTTATAAAAGAGCTGCAGGGACTCTCTCTCGACGTTAAGGTTTTTGACCAGAATAATGTCGAGTTGGATGTGGATAAATTATGAGAATCAATAGAAGGGAGCTACCCCTCAAGGAGGGAAGCAGATGCCAGTAAGCACATACAAGAGAAAGGTCAGTAAGCTGGAAATCGATATTGCCTCACCGGACAGAATCAAGGGCTGGTCAAGCGGGGAAGTGAAGAAGCCCGAGACGATTAATTATCGTACATTCAAACCGGAAAGAGACGGACTTTTCTGTGAGAAGATCTTTGGACCGACCAAAGATTACGAGTGTACATGCGGCAAGTACAAGGGAAAGAAGTACGAGGGAACCGTTTGTGAACGCTGTGGTGTACGAGTCGAATCTAAAGAAGCTCGCAGAAGAAGGATGGGTCACATCGAGCTGGCCGCTCCTGTCACACACGTTTGGTATTTGAAGAGCGCGCCAAGTGTTCTGTCATCACTTCTCAACATTCCTGCGAAGGATCTCGAGAACATAATCTACTACGGATCGAAGAGAGTAATTGAAAGGCTGTATGTGGTCACAGATCCCAAGGAGACGGATTTTTTTCCTGGAATGACGATGTACCAAACTGAATATGAGATCTACACGAAGAAGCTCAGCTTCGAAGTTGAGCAGGGTTACAAGGTGAAGGCACCTCATGGACCGGTTACAACAGACATTGACGGTAAAGTCACTATCGAGAGAATCGACAGCAGTACCGAGAGAGAACTGAACTGGGTAATCGTCAAGGACGAGACGGGAATTGAGAAAAAATACCCGGTTTTCGAAGGTGCTCTCATATATGTTCAGAATGAAGATGAAGTTCATAAGGGTGATACCCTTGCCGACAGATTCCTCTTCGAGGATGAAGTTCTTTCCGCTACAGAGTATAAGATCTTTGACGAATACTATCCAGGAAAATTCGAAGTGGAGACCGATACCGAGAGCGACAGGCCGATAGTCATAATAACGGAAATTGATCCCGAAGTTTCTGAAGAGACAGGCAGGACAGTCGGAGAGGTCTTGATAGAAAATGAGTACGAGGCTTACAAAGAGCTTTATCCTGGAAAGGTAACCTGTGATTACGGAGCGGCCGCAATTAAGAAGCTGTTGCACGGAATGGATCTGGAAGAACTGCAGGTAGCCATTGAACTGGAATTGAAGTCTATTCCAAAGAGCAGTGCTCGAGCTCTTAAACTTCTTAGAAGGTTGAAGTACGTCAAGGACTTTATTGCCTCAGACAACAGACCGGAATGGATGGTTATGGACGTTGTACCCGTAATCCCTCCGGACCTGCGACCCATGATTCAGATCGAAGGCGGAAGATTTGCAACAACGGATCTGAACGACCTATACAGGAGAGTCATAAACAGAAACAACCGGCTTGCGAAATTACTGCAGATCGGGGCTCCCGACATAATTATCAGGAATGAAAAGAGGATGCTTCAGGAGGCTGTGGACTCCCTCATATACAACGGGAGAGTTGGAAAGGCAGTATCAGACAAATCGGGCAGGCCATTGAAGTCTCTTACGGACCTGGTCAAAGGCAAGAAGGGAAGATTCAGAAGGAATCTGCTTGGGAAGCGAGTAGATTACTCCGGTCGAGCCGTCATCGTCGTTGGACCCGATCTGAAGATTCACGAGTGTGGAATCCCTAAGAGGGTAGCAATGGAGTTGTTCAAGCCGTTTGTTCTCTCTAAGCTTCTTCACGGCAGTGAATCGAGCAAGACAGCGAGAAAACTCAAGAAAACGATAATAGAAAAGGAAATGCCTGAGGCCTGGGAAGTTCTAGAAGATGTGATCAAGGGACATCCGGTACTCCTAAACAGAGCACCGACGCTTCACAGGATATCCATACAGGCTTTTATACCCAGGTTGGTCGAAGGAAACGCGATTCAGCTCCATCCGCTTGTATGCGCACCATTCAACGCAGACTTTGACGGCGACCAGATGGCCGTTCACGTTCCGTTATCCGCAGCCGCTCAGGCAGAGGCGAAGTTTCTCATGCTCAGCAGATACAACGTGATTTCCCCCGCAAGCGGGAAACCCATTTCGATGCCAGGCAAAGACATAATCGTTGGTGTGTATTACCTAACAACTGTTGGTCATGATCATGAGAAGAAAGAGAAAGAAGTCATGGATTATTACTCGGCCCTCCTCAAAGATGAAAAGATTTCAGATGTAGATGCGAGGAGGATGGTCAGGCAGAAGGCTCTTGAATGGGTCGATTGGAAGTTCTCTTCTCCAGGAGAAGCGCTTCTTGCTTACGACACGGAATATATATCACTTCACGATCCTATTCTTGTTCAGCTAGATCCCTCATCCGGAGAGCTTACGCTTACAACGGTTGGAAGGATAATCTTCAACACCATAGTCCCCGAAAAGCTTAGGGACTACATGAAGAAGTTCAACAAGAAAGCTATAAAAAAGTTGATCTACGACTGCTTCCATGAGTATGGAATCGATAGGACGGCAGATCTTCTGGATGATATGATGTCTCTTGGCTTTCACTACGCTACTGCTTCGGGTCTGACCATATCGATAAATGATATCGTTGTTTATCCCCAGAAGGACAAGGTTATCGATGCCGCACAAGAAAGGGTAGATCAGATCGAGAACCTTTACAAGTCGGGATTCTTGACTGAAGACGGAAGAACTCAGGAGATAATCAGAATCTGGTCCGATACGACTCAGGAGATAATGGAAAAGACATACACGGAGTTCGAAAAGTATCCATTCAATTCGATTTACATGATGGTCGATTCCGGAGCCAGAGGTAACATCGACCAGCTGAAGCAACTCGCCGGTATGCGAGGACTGATGGCCGATCCATCGGGGAAGACGATCGAAGTACCGATAAAATCGAATTTCAGGGACGGACTAACGGAGCTCGAGTTCTTCACGTCTACCCACGGGGCGAGAAAGGGTTCGGCCGATACAGCTCTTCGAACGTCGTTCGCCGGTTACCTTACCAGAAGACTGGTCGATGTCTCCCAGACGATAACCGTTACTACACCGAACTGCGGTACTCATGAAGGTATCGAGGCCATTGAACTCATGGCGGACGGTGTAACGATTGAGAAGCTCGAAGAGTTCCTCTTTGGGAGGGTTCTTGCGACCGATGTTATCAATCCTCTGACAGGGAAGGTCTTGAAAAACGAGAAGACTGGAAAGGAATACTTCCGCGATACGATGATTAGAGATGAAGACGCTGCATTCCTTTCAAACTATAGAGCCAGTGTCGAAGTTGCCCGTGAAGAGATTTTGAGTATCCCCAAGGTGACCAGGCTCATAAACTATACCGAACTGAACGAGAGTATCACTCTCAATGACAAGGAATACAAAGCAGGCACCCATATTGGCAGTGATCTTCTCCACCAGCTCAAGAATTCTGAAGTTGAGGAAGTGAAAGTGATTAGCTTCCCATGTGTGGGTCAGATCTTTGCAGGTGATCCCGTAAAGAACAGCAGCAAAGAAATGCTTGTAAAGTATCAGGAAAAGATAGACGAGCTTACGGCGAAGAAGCTGCAGAAGAACGAAATCGACAAAGTCTACGTCCGTCCGACAATAAAGGTTAGATCCGTATTAACTTGCGAATCCGATAGCGGAGTCTGCGTTATGTGTTATGGAATGGATCTTTCAAATCACGAGATTGTCAACGTCGGAGAATCCGTTGGTGTAGTTGCCGCCCAGTCGATTGGTGAGCCAGGCACACAGCTGACTATGAGGACTTTCCACACAGGAGGTATAGCCACCGGACAGGATATTACCAGAGGTCTTCCACGGGCAGAGGAGTTGTTCGAGGCCCGGAAGAAGCTCAAGGATCCTGAAGCGCTCTTCATAGAAAAGGGAGATAGCGGTTTTGTTAAGGATCTCGTCTCTGACGATAAGGGAAGAAGAAAGGTCTACATCGAAACAAAGACCGGAGGCATCAGTGAATACGATCTCTCCTCGAGCATCAAACCCAAGATCGAGATCGGTAACAAGGTTACTGAAGGACAGGCAATAACAACTGGAACCGTAAGGCCCAGGAAACTGATGGAAAAGCTAGGCCTGGTTCAAACAGCGCTTTATCTTCTTACCGAGATCAAAAGGGTGTATGCAGAACAGGGAGTCGAGATTCACGACAAGCACTTTGAGCTAATAATCAGACAAATGCTCTCGAAAGTTGAGGTCACGGATCCCGGAGACACCGACTTCTTGCCGGGAGACCTTCTTGACATTGTCGAAATCAGAAAAATAAACAAGACAATAGATGAAGCCAACAGCAGAGTCGGAGAGAACAGAGAGTATGTAATCGATAAGAGATTGGCAAAGAGAGTCCTTGGTGAAGATGAAGACGGAAAGATACAGAAGATAGCCGCTGAGGGCGAACAAATAAGTGAGGAGCTGCTTAACAAGATACTTAAGGGCAGCATAAAGCAGATACTCATTTTTGATGTCGACGAAGATCATTATCAGAAGCTTGTCGATGACTTCAATCCCGACACTATAATTCCCGAGAAGAAGATCCAGATCATGCCGAAGGATCCAATAAAGTTCAAGCGAAAGCTTCTCAGGATTACCAAGGCTTCTCTGGAGAGTGAAGGTTGGCTATCAGCTGCATCATTCCAGCAAACGCCACAGATTCTTACCGAAGCATCTGTTGCCGGGAAGTCGGATTTTTTGCTGGGACTGAAGGAGAACGTAATAGTGGGCCAGCTAATACCCGCTGGGACAGGTCTTGATATGTATGCCAATCTGCAGGTTGAAGAGGCAGCGATACCCTCACAATTCAAGGAAGAGGAGCTAGCCTGATCTAAGAGGAACTATAAATATTGGCGGAAAGCGCTTTGCGCTTTCCGCTTTTCTTTTGAAATGGTAACATTATAAAGGACAAAAAACTCTATCATCCGGGGGGCGGAGTTGTCGAAGCCGGTTTTGGAAATAGCGGATCTTAAGAAGAAGTACAGTATAAGCGGAACAAGAGCCCTTGACGGAGCGACTCTCTCATTTTATTCTGGAGAGATCGCCTCTCTTCTTGGAGAAAATGCAGCGGGTAAGACTACGCTAATGAAAGTCATTGTTGGAATTGAGAAGCCAGACAGTGGTTCTATGTTATTTAGAGGTGATAAGTATATTCCGTTGGGCCCTTCTTCCGCTCTGGAAAAGGGCATAGGAATGGTCCCTCAGAGCCTGAAAGTTATTTCGCAGCTAACTGTATTTGAGAATCTGTTGCTGGGGTTCAAGACTAATTTACTCGGAGGGGCAATCAAGCACTTCAAAGAAAGAATAGAAGAGGTTATGCAGCGTTATCGCCTCCAGCTCCCCTTAGACAAGAAGGTTGAATCGCTTTCGACGGCGCAGCGCCAAAAGCTGGAAGTTGTGAGAGTTCTCCAGAATTCTCCGAAGATAATTATTTTCGATGAACCTACAACTCTGATATCTGAAACCGAAAAGGAAGAACTGTTCGAGACTTTTAGAAGGTTGAGTGCCGAAGGAAAGGCCGTAATATTTATCACTCATAAGCTTCGCGAAGCATACTCTGTTTCAGATCGAATATACGTTATTCGATCCGGAGCAATCATCGGCAGGTACAGAAGAGAGGAGACTTCTGTAGAGGAGCTTCACAACCTAGTTTCTGGAGAAGAGATTAGTACAGATAGGATTCAACTCACGTCAAGCGGAGAAGCAGTCTTGCGAGTTGAGGAACTGAGTATCGAAGGTTCTGTAGACGGTGAGGAAGCTGTAAGGAGAGTATCATTCGAGGTGAAGATAGGTGAGCTTCTCGCGATTTCAGGTGTAGCCGGAAATGGTCAGGAAGAGCTCCTGGAGGGAATTTTCGGGATGAGAAAGATTCCTTCGGGAAGGGTTCTTCTCGATGGAATGGATGTTACCAACATGCCTCCCCACAATCTCAGAAAG
>DSBT01000248.1 GCA_011045915.1 Mesotoga infera | reverse complement strand
TTACCATCACACTGCAGAACAGGTAATCACTTCAATGCAAAGTATGAGGGAAATCGGAATCATAGACGACAGCAGTCTGTTAGTTGCTCATCATTTCTCTCACTATCCAAATCCACCTCAAAGTGATCTAGAAGAGTTTTATGGGCGATTCGGAATCTCTGTGGCAAGTGACGGTCTCTTGCTGAATGTCTAGCTAATGCCTCATTCGGGATGTCGAATGGAGTTCAGATGACGAGATGTAAGATTCAATACCTGCATCCTCATCCCGAGCTTGATTCGGGATCTCGGCTTCCCCGGGGTTGGGTTAGCAGCCAGGGGGTTGGAAAGAACAAAGTGAAATCGGTTGAACGTTGAACGGTTCTCCGTTCTCCGAAAAGAGCCTGTTCTTGGTTCCAGAGCGAGGATCTGTTCTACGTTCTTGATAAGGGTCAAAAACCAAGAGTGTTTTGACTCTAGCCAGTTATGAAAAGTGTTGTTGATCGGTCAACTCACTTCTGGTTCTTGACTTTCAACATGGAACTGACACCTTGTAACTGTCCTTTCACAGCGTACAGCGGTTCTTTGGAGCGCGTTCCCCGCATAGGACATCGTTTGCGTGACTTCTTTCTCCGGCGTCAGGTTTTTTAGATCCTCAAGAGCCACTCCCATGTTTTTTCAATCCACTCTGAACAACAAGGCGTGCCATTCGCTCAAACCCATCACTTATGACGGCGAGATCATCCTCTTGCACGTTCTCCAGGAAGATATCGATCAACTCCGAGAAGCTTTTCGAAAACTCCTTGAAGACCGCTTCTCCTTTCTGTGTAAGCTTTATGATTGTTACTCGTCTGTCTATATTGGACCTTTCTCGTCCGACATAATTCTTCTTTTCAAGATCGTCCGCCAGCACCGTAACGTTGCTCTTCGTCATCAAATAAGCCTTTGCAAGGGCAGACATGTTCTGAGGACCCTTGAGACCAATATATAGAAGTATGTAAAACTCCATTGTCTTGAGTTCAGCAGCTTCGTTACTGTAGGAGATGAACTGCGTGAAATTCCTGAGCAAATCGAAAACAGTCTCGAGTATGGCTAACTTGTCGGTCCCGACATCCTTGACCACCGTCAAACGCCTCCAATCAGAGTTTGCAGAGCAAGAATTCTCAATCATTATTGGAAATCGCGAAACACACTCGCGATTCCTCACTGTCGGTTGACATTATCTATTGTGAACGTCCAATGAGCCGAATAAACTCCTGTCCCATTACCGTTATTGACATTCTAGCACTGGTGTTCCCAAATTAGCTCCTTCAGCTGGAGACCATCGTCCGGAGCAGATCCCTGCTTCGGTAGTTTCCTTCGAGGAGATAACTCTAAGGAGAAGAGGCTCTTCATGCGTGCTAAGGGGGCAGTTGACGTTCTGATACTGTTGACCTTTTTGATAACGAGCTTCACAGAAATTCGTCACTTCCAGAGCGAGTTTTCGAGACTAGCGAAAAAGCTGGCGAGAGCTCTTCAGGCTCGTTGGCGGAGTAAGAATAGAATCGTGCTTCAGCTGGCTATTTCCTGCCAAGAACGCAAACGATGCTCTCAAACTCAACCATCCTTGTGGAAAGATATCGCTCTCTTCTCCTTTGTGCGGGAATACTCTTCTCCAGGCCAGCACTTCCCTTCACTCGGAATCCTCAAGTGGACTTGCTGAAGTTGATCAAAATAATTCTGATGTCTGTAGAAGTGGAAGACTATCTTTGTATCTCATCCATCCCCTCAAAGGCTCTAGTGTCCTCTCTTTGAACAAGAACAGAGCGCAATTCTTCTCTGCTCTGGTTTCCAAAGACATATTCCATGAAGCTGTGAATTGCTTGGAAAAGATAATCCTCCCCACCGTCCTTCATGAAGACACCTGTAAATCCCAAATAATGGGACAACGGAGAAAGATGATCCAGCATTGCAAAGTCGGGGTGCTTGGCCTCTGGTATCCTTATATGAAAAGGCGGAACGGGGCTGGCTTCAATCATGTCAGAGATTCTGCCCGATTCCTCACGATACTTCCATTCATCGGTTTCCATAATCAGTGAGGGAATCTCAACCCCTCTATCTATCTCAGCGTCACTCATTACAAACAGAGCAGGATCAAATGATACCAGCGCCTTAATCCTCGGATCATTGATTGAAGCAAAGTGGACCACTCCTCCTCCGCCTGAATGGCCTAATGCTACCAATTTGCTCTTATCGAAGATCCCTGCCAGTTCGTGGTCACTCTGATTTAGCCATGCAAGCCAATCTATCACGAAAGAGATGTCTTCTGCCATCAGCTGCATCGAAAGCCTAACCCCTTCTTCGAATGTCTCGACACCGGGAAGGTTCATCACCCTCTCCCTGTCAAAATGAAACTGCGTGCCGTCGGAGAACTCAACCACCGCCGCTCCATAGGGATGCTCTACTCCAATAACGACGAATCCTCTACTGGCCATGTACTCTGCAAAAGAAAAATACAGTGGAACAATAGCCGGAGTTCCTGGTGATAGAATGACCACGGGTAGGTCTTTCGCATCTTGCGCAGGCACAGCATCTATGAAAGAGTTCGTCTTGACGGATCTAAGAAACTGGAACAGTACTGGAGGCAGATCGTAGTTATCAGCCAGACTATTCACGAAGAGCCTGTGATTCCTGAACCACGGACTTCTTCTCTTACCCTCAGTCTCATCTGCCGGATACCATATGTCAATTACCAGCCGCCTGGTCATCTCGGCATCGGAAAAGGGGTCAAACCTCGTCTCATCATTCAGTTCTATGACCTGGAGTCCCACTTCATACTCTCCACCAGGGTCGGGGATTTTCGTCGTAGGAAAGAGGTAGGAAAGAATTCCCAGTGCTGCTATGGCGAACACTCCTAT
>DSBT01000247.1 GCA_011045915.1 Mesotoga infera | reverse complement strand
GTGCAAGCTTTTTGAGTCTATACCTTGTTTTCCCTTGCACCATTATACCACATTATTCGCCTGTACTTCACTATTCATGCGCTTTGTACGCTTTTTCAGGAAGCCCTATTTATTTGGAAGAATCACGAACTTCACTCGGTTTTGGCAGCACATACCTATTCTTGTATTCATCGCTTGTCAGCTGCAGATACTCGGTCTTTCCGAGCCACGCATTGGAAGAATATCCGTTCAAACTAAGCATAGCTCTTAGTTCTATCATGCGCTCATTATCCCAAAGGGATGACAGATTATCTTCGCCAATACTAGACAAGACAAATCGCTCGAATTCCTTCTTGTAGATATCAATTGAGCTGTTCTCTTTCTTTTCTGAAAGGAACCAATTATCCCCATTGAGTAGTCTTGAATAGCGTTCTGCACGATCAATAAGCACCAAATCTGTTTTTATAGCCACTGAACCCAAACCGTAAGGTTTTCCCAGACCCACTTTATGGTAACAATCATCAGGCAATTCAAGTGAAAACAACAGGCCTCCTAGTTCAACGCGGGATAGATTCTCAAACCTGATTCTTCCTTTAAATTGTGCGCCTGGTTGCACCGGTTTCACTGGACGTGTATGCTGTGAATCATTTTTTGGCAAAGGGCCCCTTTCCTTCCAGCCAAAGTCATCTTCTCTACCATGAGTATTGCGGTGCCAGTACATTTTGTATCCCCGTATAGTGGCTTCGCTATCCCAGTGGCGAAGATCATTATTGCTTGTGTTTGTCCCAGAAGGTTGTTCAAGGTAGTGTTGAAAACAAGTAGGCTTGGGGGAAGAGAGAATCTTCAGTGTCGCTTTGTCCATGAATAGGTTCGCACCATTTGACTGGAGTTCTGCATCCTCAAAGTAAACCCGGCCAGCCCAGTGTTCAAGTTTGCCAAATATAGCCTCTACGACATCACTGACTTTATTTGCATCTTTTTCAGGATTCAGTTTTTTTGGCACATGATCACCGACAGACCATGAATACCTCTTTCTAAATAGAGCCGTGTGTCCAAAATCCGAGATGTTACCTTTTTCGTCTGTCAAATAGAAGCAGGGAACCTCTTGCGCCTTTTCCAGCATCTTAAGCAGATTGGTCGAGCTTCTGGATTTGTCTTCTTCGTAATCTTCGATAACTTGTTGTGGGATTACGAGAGCAGACTTATCTGGATCTGCAGTGTTGATGACCCATTGCATGTGTTTCTTCTTTCCCAGAGGACCGGAAATTATCAAGTAACCTTCAATTGAATCCTTAAACTGTATTTTCGACACCTTGTCTAGCCTGGCGTATTTCAGTTTCAGACCTGAGTGAGGGTACAATTTGCAGCCTTCTGGAGCAAAATGGACCTTTTCAAAAGTAAAAGTCTTAACTGCATCACTTTTCTCAAGACCATTAGGAAGAAAGCTCTTACCTTCGAAGCTTCCGTTAATTCTGTAAAACTGTGTTTTTTCAATATACTTGGAGGGTTCGATGAAATACCTCGCCCCCAACCTCTTCAGAATCCCAGCCTGAACCTTTGGAAAACAGCCGGCATCTTCATCTATTAACGCAGATTTGTATAGCTTTCCAATACTACTTGAATCGACCGTTCTATAATAAAGATTTCGGTCTTCAAAATCCTCTTTCTCCTGGAATTTTGCAAAGGATGCGATCTTCATGATGTTCTTTGTAAGCCCTCTGATAGTGCTTCCTGGAATAAGAGAACGACCGCCTATCTCGAAGAACTCCGATTGCTTCGATAATCTGCGGATATAGACCGGCGTTATGGTATCAATTGTGAGGTCTATGTAACCGCTCAACAATCCGTCTTTGTAAGAACCGAATCCGGGGATTAAACTCCCATGTTCGGATTCAACGACTACATCATTGAGAGGAATGAAGTTATATGGAGCACGAGATGGTTCTCTCTTTTCCACTTTTGTAAAATGCTTCTTTGGTGCTTTTTCAGGGCTTACCTTGGGCTGTATGTTAGGTGAATTCTTCAACCCGTATTTCTTCTCGCCAACTGTGATTTCAACTACCTTTCCATCGTCTCTCTTTACGGAAACCTCCTTCTCATTTGCTTCGTAAGGAATATCAACCAAACCATTTACCGGCATAGATTTACCATCGGCAAAGATGACGTTCACGATTTTCTTTTTCTTCTTTGAAAGGAATACTTTTAGGGTTGCTTTTTCCTCTGTTATCATATATTCCCCTCCATTCTTATTGAAACAAACCTGCTATCCACAAACGAAGCCTGTCCAATTTCGTTGTAGTCAACGTAATTTCTTGTTCTCAAAACGAGCCTTTCTGTCCCTGGCAGTAGTGGGTTCTCTACAAATGATTCAGGAAGCTCGTATTCAATGCCTCGAGCCTCCGACACTTTTACCATCCCGTCAGAGCTGAAAAATTTTGTGCCCCACATCACTTGATCGGCATCGATTACTTCTATTTCCTCTCCAGACTGGTCATTCCTTATACGATATTTGAACCTATCTTCAGCTTTCCAGGCATATAATTCTCTGCCTCTATCAAATATCCTGATCCTGAGAATGTGTTTACAAAAGTTATCAAAGCCACCGAGTTGCTCCAAAAAGCCCTCGTCAAATATCCCGAACTTGATTTCGTAGTTCAGCCAGCAGACAATTTTCAGTCCACCAAAATCTCGAGTAATCTCATTCAATTCATCGCATTTGCAGTTCCCTGTTGTCGCAGTTGAATGTACTATATCAATTTTGCGCATGTTCATGCCTCCCAACATGCTCCAAGAACTTAGAAACATATTCCTCCATAATGTTCCTATCGCCTTTGATATCAAGACTGCCCTTTTCATTCTTATTAATTTCTAGCTCTCTTGCATCAACGCGAATTCTTGCCTGTTTTCCCACAAGAAGTCCTCTCCCTATCGACTTTTCTCCGCCAACTGGCAAATCAGCATTCCACAGATCTTTCAAAACGAGCAGCATAAGTCCAACTTCCCACAAAGAGTCCTTGTCTTTCTGTTTCTTCACCTGGATCCTTGCTTTTATCTTCTCTTCCTTATGCCAGATGGGCTCGGTTTCAAACAGAGCTCCCCCAATCACACTACCTGTGAATCTGTCAATTTTGATTCTGGGTTGTCTCTCCTGATTAACTGTATTTTTGTTTATGTAACTTTCCGTTACCCTGACTCTACTTTTTGACTTATAAGAATCTTTCCCTTCTTCATCAACCCATCCAAAAAGCTCTCTTATGTCTTCTGGATCTTCATTTCCTGACATGTGTTTTGCGGAGACTGTGTTATAGATTCTCACTGCTCTATCTCTCACCGCCCCTTTGAGGGCTGTTCCTGACAGCACGAATTGTTCTCTACTGGTAAGAGCGGTCTTGTCCGGATCCTTGTCTTCATCTTCTCCACTTTCAGTTACCGAAGCCCCAATCATCAGCGCATTCTTGATTTCAAAAACTGCATCAATATCAAGCAGCAGATTATTTCTCTTTTCCAGCTTAGGATACTCTTTCAGATTTACTGAGAAGTGATCTGAGTCTTCTGTAAGACCATTCTCAAGATACTTAAGCCACTTTCTACCGTCTTCCGGGAAAACAAAACGGTAAGCTTTGACTTCAGAAATGGCTATCTTTCCAAAACCTTTAGACCCCATGGCTCCAATCGATATTGCTCCACTTTCCAGCTCAGCAACAATCGTTGCCAGCAGGGAGAAAATGCTCGATTCAATATCTTCTTGACCGTCTCTTATAGTCAATTCAATGCGTAAATTGAACTCGGAACCCTTTTCAACCAGCTCGTAATCGTACTTCTTTTTCTCTTCAACTATGCCGGTCAGCCTGTTTATCTTTATTCCATCTCGAGTAGTTACAACAGGAGCATCTAATGGATAAAGATCATCGACAATCAGAATACTCTGTGAATCTCCAGAACCAAAGATGCTTCTAGCTACTTCTGTTGTTTCATATTCGTTTTCCAGATGGTGTTTAAGTGCTCCAGTGAAGCTAGTTCCAGGGATGTAAGGCTGTCCTTTTTCGTTTAGAATGACTTCTGTATCAACAGTGCTGCCTTTTCCTGTGCCTATTATCAGCGGAGACTCATTTCTTATCTTCCCCGTGATCAGAAACTTTTCTTTTATAGAGCTCAACTCAATCACCTCCATCTTTTTTATGGAGAATCCTGATAAATCTGAAAAATGATGTCCAGTAGGATTTGGCAAGATCAAACTTAGTCTCTTCACTGTCCAGGTCTATTTTTAGCATGTCAATATCTCTTGCCCTTTCCCATTGCCTAATCTCATTTATCACCGGTTTGTCAAAAGCTTTCAAGTCATTCATGATTCCAGCTTTTTCCAGACTATTAGCCGCTTTCTTGGGTGTTCTTACTTCTTTGCTAGAATTGTCGATTTTTTTTGCGTACAGCTGGTCAAGTTTTTCCAAGAAGTCTTTCTTGCTATTGGCTTTAGATAAGAAATAGAGGATCCTTCCGGCAAGATGATTTTTGATGTGTGAAAGGTAGGGATTAGCTTTGCCTTTCCCGAGAGAATTAAGTTTCAGAAATCCTCTGTGTGCAGCGAATAAGGACATTTCCTCAAGCATTATTTCTTTGAGTATACACAATGAATACTCTGGAGCCAAGGGAGTTGAATCGAGATCTTCTTTGTTCTCACGGAGAATTGCTTCCGAAAAATCCGAACTAACTATCCTCAATTTGCCGAATCCTTCTGCCACTCTTTCGCCTAGGCCATCTCTAAGTATCTTTTTGAGACCAATGAAGAAATCGACATCATCGCCAGAGGCTTTAGAGACTATGAAACTCGAACCGGGAGCAAAGGCTATTTCTCTTTCATTGTTCATTTTCCATACGCGAACGTAGTTATCGAAGTATTCGATATTGACGGCAGCTCTTTCTATATCGATCTTGCATTTTGTGAGTTGCTCGATCTCATGACAGAGACGATCTACACTGGTGTCAGGAAAGCCAAAATCGTTGTGAAGTATTACGGGTGATGTCACTACCAGCAAGATCGGCTCTTCTAATTCAGGTTCGGGAATACCTTCTATCTCTCCGAATACAAGTCTGGCATTGCCGTACTGTGAGGATGATGATTTGCCAATGCTCACGCGAAATTCATTTCCTAAAACTTCTTGAAGTACTCTAAGGTCATCCTCAGTGGAAACAATGAAACCCGAGAATTCCTGACCTGCTTCAAGCGATTCATAGTAGAAAAGTGATCCATCAACATTATGTCCAGTCTCTCTGTCCCTGGTATTATGAAACTGAACGTCTTTGCTAACTGAAATGGCGGTTATGATTGTGCCGTCATCTCCATCAGTTATCATGGAAAAACCGCCAAGCGGTTTGCTCTTTACCATTCCTGAAGGTTCTTCAAATATGTCTAGTAAATCTTTAGAAGCATTATCGTCCTTGATTTTGTGAATATTCATAGGAGTCGGGTAGTAAATCTCTCCATCTTTCTCTGGAAATGCAGGTTCTACCCTAAGTCTTCCATTCAGGATCAGTTCAAAGAACAATTCATCGTTGTGAGCTTCAGCAAGATCAAGAGATCTGATTATTCTATCAGCAATAATTCCTCTTACTGTAGTCCCAGGAAGCATCTCCAGTGAATCGATCATGCTCTGATCGCCATTCTTTTTAGAAATCACAAGTGGTGAATCAGTCTTTATTGCGTATTTCAGGCGCATAATTTTGCCGCTCTTGAATGTGCCAAGAGTTTCATATACTCTCTTGGTCGGTTTCTCTGTTGAGTATGTTTTCTTCAAGAACTCTAAAGCTTGATCGATGCCATTGACATCAATCCCTTTAATTGCGGCTTTTACTTTCCCGAATCCCCTATTACGTTTTAATCCAATCCTGCGTACATTAAGACAGGCCAAATGAAAGAGTGCTTTTTCCGCTTCTGTGAGTGGTGAATCAGCTTCAATCGCTGCCTCAAAGACTATTCCTGGTTTGAGAACTCTGAAGGTCCTCAAGGTGTGTTCCTTAGCCACTTCAGTTTGTAAGTCAATTGAAGTGTTCTGTCTTGTGTCGGAGAAATGCGAAAGGATCTTCTCTTTGTTTGTTAGTCCTCTGAAGAGTTCGTTAGACTTGAAATACTTGAGCTCGCGCGAGATTTCTTCGCAATTCTCGATCTCAAGATTCCCAATCCAGACTTTTCCCTTAGAAGTACCAGCTACACCAAAGAGAGACTCAACTAGGTCTCCTTCAATGCCGAGCATTTCAGTCACTTCAGTTGCACTTTCCAGAAGAACGCCCTTGATTCTTTTCGCAGGAATATATGGAAGTCCATCGGTATGCGCAACCAACTCAGTATCAATGATACCGGCTCCTTCACCAGAGCTGATAGCGGTGTAACTAAGTGTCGTTATTTCAAACCGCATTCGATCACCTCCAATGGTCTTTCGGGAAGAAACTCCATAAGCTCGATCGCATCATAGTAAGGAGTTCTGCTGTTTATCCAGACGTTTCTGGTATAGGATTCGTGAGGGATTCCGGGAAGACTTAGTCCTTGAGACTCTGTTTCTTCAATAAAACTACGGATCTGTTCTTGCGAATCGAAAAGCCTTTCCCTCAGTTTCATTAT
>DSBT01000246.1 GCA_011045915.1 Mesotoga infera | reverse complement strand
TCACCTCGGTGCAAGCTTTTTGAGTCTATACCTTGTTTTCCCTTGCACCATTATACCACATTATTCGCCTGTACTTCACTATTCATGCGCTTTGTACGCTTTTTCAGGAAGCCCTATTTAAGAAATAAGCGCTTCATCCGCGGGAGGAAAATCTCCTCCCGCTTTACTTCTCCGGAGGAAGGTTATGTGGTCTTTTATCGCCAGAAGATTGCTTATCATGATTCCAATGATGTTCTTCATATCCGTGATCTGTTTCGTGATCACCGAGCTCCAGCCCGGTGATTTCATAAGCCAGTATCTAGACAACCCGAGGATATCACCGGCGCAGATCGAGCTACTCAGAAAGAATCTCGGTCTCGATGAACCGGCCCACGTAAGATACTGGAACTGGATCAAGGGGATAGTAACCAGAGGAGACTTCGGCTACTCCTTTGCCTTTCAAAGACCTGTGGGAGAGCTTATATGGGAACAGATGGGCTGGACGGTCTTCGTTGCGCTGGGTGCCATCGTTTTTCAGTGGATCCTTGCCGTTCCCATGGGAATCTACCCGGCGCTGCATCCATATTCATTCGGTGACTATTCGCTGACAGTTGTCGGCTTCATAGGTCTTTCTATTCCGGACTTCTTTCTGGCGCTGATTCTTATGTATCTCATGCTGCAGATGGGAGCAACCTCGGTCGGCGGCCTCTTTTCGCCCCAGTTTGTCGGGGCGCCATTCAGCCTGGCAAAGCTCGTGGATCTACTGAAGCACCTGTGGATTCCTCTCATCGTTGTAGGCATGAGCGGTCTTGCAGGACTCATGCGCGTCATGCGCGGGAATATGCTGGATGTCATCTCTTCTCCCTTTGTAACATCTCTCAGAGCCCACGGCCTCGATGAGAAGACCGTCAAAAGACACGCAATTAAGAACGCCCTCAATCCGATGGTAAGCATAGCTGGAACGGAGCTTCCAAACGTATTCAGCGGCACGATAATAGCCGCTATCGTCCTGAATCTGCCGACGATGGGGCCGTTCTTCTATAACGCGCTTCTCAACCACGACCAGTATCTCGTAATGACGTTCCTTATGTTCATCGCCATCATAACCCAGATCGGGAATCTATTTGCCGACATAGCGCTTGCCGTTCTCGACCCACGGATAAGGATGAGCTGATATGCAGACCACGAAAAGCCGGATCGCAAAGAATTTCTTCAAACATAAACTTGGAGTCATTGGCTTGATAGCCCTTTCAATCATGTATCTTCTTGTCATATTTTCCGACTTCATAGCACCATACAGCTATGTGACCTCCCACAGGAATTTCGTCTATGCGCCGCCGTCGAAGATCCGATTCTTCGATGAAGAAGGCAACTGGAGAGGCCCCTTCGTGTACGGGATGAAGAAGGTCAGAAATCCCGTGACTTACAGGCTGGAATTCTCCGAAGACACCAGCCGGCCAGTTCCCGTGAAGTTCTTCGTCAGGGGAGAGGAATACAGATTTTGGGGGATTTTCAAGACCGATCTCCATCTCTTCGGTGTTGAAGAATCTTCCGATGTAGCGATGGTTCTTCTTTTTGGCGGGGACAGATTTGGCAGGGATCTATTCTCCAGGGTCCTGATCGGGGGGAAGGTCTCAATGACAGTCGGCCTCGTGGGCACTCTGATAAGCGTATTCATAGGAGCGATAGTGGGAGCGCTTTCCGGATTCTACGGCGGGACTGTAGATGTAGTCATACAGCGTTTCATAGAGCTTTTGAGATCCTTCCCGAGAATCCCGCTCTGGTTGGCCCTGGCCACGATTCTACCTCCTCAATGGCCCAGTACCTGGGTCTATTTCGGAATCGTCATCGTTCTTTCACTAATCGGCTGGATGGGCGTTGCACGTGTTGTCAGAGGAATGGTCTTAAGTCTGAGAGAAAAAGAGTTCATCCTGGCCGCTAGAGTATCCGGTGTATCGAACATGAAGATAATAACGCGTCACCTGATTCCCAACACGATAAGCTATCTAATTGTTGTCTCTACACTTTCAATACCGGGAATGATTCTGGGAGAGAGCGCGATAAGCTTCTTGGGACTCGGTATAAAGGAACCTATGACAAGCTGGGGCCTGCTTCTGAAACAGGCTCAGTCTCTATCCGAACTGGAGGCCCATCCCTGGCTTATGGTTCCGGAAATCTTCATAATTGTAGCGGTCCTCTCTTTTAACTTTGTGGGAGACGCTTTGAGAGACGCCGTCGATCCTTACAGGGCGGTGGAGAAGGTATGAGCGAAATACTTGAGGTAAAGAATCTCAAAACTTATTTCAGGACTCCGGACGGTCTTGTAAAGGCTGTGGACGACATAAGCTTCAATCTCGAGGAGGGCGAGATTCTCGCGCTTGTCGGGGAATCCGGCTGTGGTAAGAGCGTTACCGTACAGACACTTCTCGGTCTGATAAAAGTGCCGCCGGCCAAGGTCGAGGGTGAAATCTTTTACAAAGGGAAGAACCTGGTCGGACTTTCTAACAAGGCGTACAGGGACATAAGGGGCAAGGAAATCAGCATGATCTTTCAGGAACCTATGTCGGCCTTCGACCCCCTTTACACAATAGGGTTCCAACTAACGGAAGTTGCCAGAGCTCACATGACCTGGGACCAGATCAGAACCTACGATGAGATCATTTCAATTCTCAGAAGGGTAAATATCCCCGAACCGGAGAAGAGATACAGAGAGTATCCCCACGAAATGAGCGGCGGAATGCTTCAGAGAATCATGATTGCCATGGCCCTGATAACAAATCCAGAGATAGTTGTCGCAGACGAACCAACTACCGCACTGGATGTCACAATACAGGCTCAGGTTTTGAACATAATGCGGGAGCTCCAGGGAGAATTCGGCAGTTCGATAATCTTTATCACACATGATCTCGGGGTAGTTGCCGAACTGGCAGACAGGGTTCACGTAATGTACGCCGGAAAAATCGTCGAGAAGTCTGGGGTGAAGGAACTGTATTCCTCGCCCTCTCATCCTTACACCAAGGGTCTTCTCAGCTCTAGAGTAACGAGATCCTTCAAGGGAAAGAAACTGCCATACATCGAAGGGTACGTTCCCAGGGCATATGAGTTTCCAGAGGGCTGCCGATTCAATCCTAGATGTCCTCACGCAATGGAGCTCTGCCGAAATAAAGACCCGCCCGAATTCTATGTTGGTGAAGACCACACCGCTGCCTGCTGGCTATTCGAAGGGGGATCTGAAAAATGAAGATACTTTCTACCGAAGGACTTAAGAAGTTCTTCCCGATAAAGGCCGGTGTCTTTCTACAGGTAGTCGGTCATGTAAGGGCAATGCAGTCTGTAACCCTTGAGATAAACCGGGGAGAGACTATTGGAGTAGTCGGGGAGTCGGGCTGTGGCAAGAGCACTCTGGGCAGGACCATAGTGAAAATCTACGAGCCGACCGGCGGAAAGCTATTCTACCATGACGAAAATGGAAAGCAACACGACATAACCAAAGGACTTGGAAAAAACGTGCGCTCGAAGTTCCGGCGAGATGTTCGGATGATCTTTCAGAATCCCTTCGATTCTCTTGACCCTAGAATGACGGTAAGGGATATCATAAGGGAACCGATCGAGGCACATAACCTCTTATCCAAAAATGAAGCAGAGGATTACGTGGGAGAGCTTCTTATGAAAGTCGGCCTTTATCCCGAATACTCTCAGCGTTACCCTCACGAGTTCTCCGGTGGACAGAGGCAGAGGATCGCGATAGCCCGTTCGATCTCGGTCAGACCAAGGTTGATTATTTGCGATGAACCTACATCTGCTCTCGATGTCTCAGTTCAGAGTCAGATCATAAACCTGCTCCAAGAGTTGAGGGACGAAACCGAGATGTCCTACATCTTTATCTCGCACAATCTAGACGTCGTACACCACATGAGCGACAGAATAATGGTAATGTATCTGGGAAACGTCGTAGAAACTGCCGAAGCGAGAGAGCTCTTCAACAACCCCGCGCATCCTTACACAAAGGCACTTATGGCTTCGATTCCAAACTGGGATCCCGAGAACCGGAAGCTTCAGAATATCAGACTGGAGGGGGAGCCACCTAGCCCGATAAATCCACCGTCTGGATGCCCATTTCACCCTAGATGCCCCTACAAGATGGACATCTGCAGTGAAGAAATGCCCGGCAACTTCGAGGTGGCCGAGGGCCATACAGTCGCCTGCTGGCTGCATGAAACGAAAGCGTGGTCGGGGGTAGCGGATAGGGGGTTGGAAAGAACAAAGGATCAGTTGCAAGATGCAAGTTCCAAGTTGTGCGTTGTAAGACCAGCGTTGGTGGTAGCAGGCTGGTGGCATCAAGGTCAGAAGTGATGCTGCCTCCGGCAGGAAGTGAGGCTCGCTGGCGCGAGGAAGTGATGCCCGGAAGGGCATCCGGGGAAGTGATGCTGGCGCTCACGCAC
>DSBT01000245.1 GCA_011045915.1 Mesotoga infera | reverse complement strand
GTAAGCGTCAGCATCACTTCCCCGGATGCTCTTCCGGGCATCACTTCCTAATCCGATCCGCGTCAGAGGGTCCCGATTCGGAGGACGGTGGACTGTTGACGGTTGACCTGAGAAGGCCTCCTGTCGAAGGCAGCATCAATTCTGTTCTTGCTCTTACCGACCTACCCCCAACCACGGTATTCAGAAAGGCCTGTAGCTTCTCTTTATTGTATAGCGGGCGCCTTCGCTGCAATTGCGAAGGCTCCCTTGCCCGCACGTTTAAGCGCACGAAACTCAAGATTGTGTCTTTTGAAGTACCGGTCAATACTCTTTTCTGCCTTGATGAATGACGAACCTGCGAATGAAAATGAGAGGAGAACGAAGCCGCCGGACCTCAGAACTCTCTCGATCTCAGGCAGATAGACGGGAGCATTTGATGAAGTGATGAGATCAAAAGATCCGTCTGCGTACTGAAGACTCGCAGCATCTCCTCTTACCGTTCTCACATTATTGAGATTTAGTAGTTCTGTCTTCTCGCCTACTATCTTGAGCATTTCCTCGCTGTAGTCGAGGGCATCAATCGTTGCTTCAGGGAAAGAGAAAGCGGATAAGATTGCTGCTGCTCCCGATCCTGTACACAAATCCAGGATCCGCATGGGGCTACCTTCGATTAGTCTTAATCCTTCTTTGATCTCCAAATAAGCTAACTCATTCTTCTTGACCTTTTCATCATAAGTACGACTGACTTTAGCAGGAAATGTCTTCATTGCTTTCATGAAAACCCTGGATCTCATGATGCCCGGATGTCTTGCTACAAACTTAATTATTGGTGCCAGAAAACCGATATCTTTTCCCAGCAAACTGAACGCTGTAATCGCCTCCTCTCTATTGCATTTCCAGAAGGGCTGCTAATCATTTGCTTTGGCAACTTCTCCCTTGACGAAGGCGTCTTTCTTCATGACAAGCTGAATGGTCAATCCGATTAACGTCAATACTGCCAGGGTGAGCGAAAACCTCAAGATGGTGAATGAAATACCCATGAACTTCACTTCCACCATGAGTTGTGGAATCTTCAACGCTGCCCAGGAACCTAAAAACAGAACGACGTTCACGATACTTGCTCCCTTTTTCAGAAGTGAAGATGCCAGGGGAAAAGCAACATAAAGAGGCCCGGTTGGCAATGTGCCCATGGCTATTGAAAGAGCTGCACCCTTTATGCCGGAATCATTTCCCAGCCACTTCTGTATCTTGTCTTTTGGAATCCAGATCTCCATCAGTCCCATCAGTATGAAGACCGGTGGAAGAATGAGCACCATCTCCATGAAGTAGTCAAGCGAAATCGTTGCGGCCGACTTTGCTGTATCAGGTGTTATGAAAGCAAGGACTACAAAGACCAAAGCTATAGAAATCGGAACTAGAAATCTTTTGAAGGTCTTGTTCATATTATCATCCCCATAATAATCGCTATTACCAGCGCCCCTACAAAGCCAAGCCCATTTCTCATGGCCGTAAATTTCTTGCCGAGTATTTTAGCCTCGAGCGGAATTGTCACAAAGCCGACCATAACGAGAGTGGTTATGAATACGGAAATTGTTGTGACAGTGGCTCCTGAGCGTAATAGTGAACCGGCAAGTGGAAAAGCGACTAGAGAAGGTATTAGCATGATCGCTCCTATTACTGCGGCAAGAATCGTTGCGAACCAACCACCCTCAGCTCCTAGAAAAGTAGATATCTTCTCTGGAGTAAGAATTCCCAGTGTAAGGCCGACTATTCCTAGAACCGCCAGAAGACTTGGCATAGTCTTTACCAGAGCCTTTCCAGCCACTTTGAAAGCTTTCTTTGTCTTTTCTTTGCTCTTGATCATTGATAGAACAAGTGCGAGAGCAAGAAAAACGTATATTACTATTACAGTTGTCAAAGCATTCATCCTCCCAACGCTTGCATAAAGCGCATAGCCTTTTTTTGCCGAAAGTTCAATTGCTTGCCTCAAGAATTTCCCATTGCCACACTGCTGACCAAAGACCGAAAAAGCCGATGAATTCAGAGATCTACTGTCGTCGTGCGACATATCCACTGCAACGTGGTCAGCCTCGCCCAGAGCTAACGATCCTGAATATGGGATTACTCACTTGCTGGCACCGGGTCCGGAGATTTCCCTTGAGCAACGGAGATCTTATCGTATCTTCCAATTGCCTTTTCTATCATTACCTTTCTTCTCTTCAAAGCGTCAATCCATATATTCAGTTCCTCAAGACCCAAAGCTGCAATCTCGTAAACCCTTTTCTTTGGACCCTGCCCACCTTCGACCCAATGAGAATTTACGAACTCTTGGCTTTCCATCTTTCTTAGGGTCTTGTACAGGTTTCCGATGTTAAGCTCTTCGGAAGAGAATCCGAAGTAAGGCAGCTTTTCAATGAGCCCATATCCGTGGCTGCTCTCTTCCTTCAGTAGCAATAGAAGACAGAATTCGAGGAATCTGTGCATCTTCTCGTATCCCCCATGACAACAAGGCGCGTTTTCCGAGTTCATGAAATACCTCCCGTCTGAATATATTCCTCAGGAATATAGTATAGAAGAATATAGAAAAAATGTCAAGTGAGAAGCGACTGATAGTGATTCTCTGCTATTGAGTAATCTGGCAAGGTCAATTACTGGTATAGAGAGCAGCTGCTTGTTCAAATCCGATTTTTCGTTGTTGGTCCTGGTAAGAACATATAGCATAGACCAATCACGTTAAGAGTGAATACATCTGTCAAAGTCTGACCAGCTGCATCGATGCGAGCTGCGCTTCAAGGAGCACACTGCCCACCTCAAGCGGTCTCCCCGCTCGAGCGGGGATTTATGAGCCGCTGTGCGCTGAGAAGAGCCGTCCTTGGTCCTTCGTCAAAGAGCAAGAACCCGTCCTTCGAAGAGCAGTTGTAAGTTGTCGGTTCCAAGATGCAAGAATAAATGACGAGGTTCGGGGTTGGTGGTTGCGGGTTGGTAAGAGCAAAATATCAGTTCCAAGTTACATGTTATGAGTTGTGAGAGCAAAGGCCAGGGTCAGAGGTTTTAG
>DSBT01000244.1 GCA_011045915.1 Mesotoga infera | reverse complement strand
TCGAGAGGGGTATCGTTGGCTCCATCGTCGACGGGGTGTGTGCACGTCAAGAACGGACCTCATTTTCAGTCATGACGTAATTTTTTACCAAGAACAAACAACCTGGACGCGTAGCGTCGGAACAAAGAACCGGTATTAGGACGGTGGACCGCTGACGGTCAACGTGGTTTCATCAGCACACAGCGGTTCATAGATGCGAGATCCCGTGCAGGCCCATCACGGGATGACCAAGTGAGTAAATTCCAGGGCGCGCTCTGCGGGACGGCAGTCTTTTCTTTCTTCACGTCATCCTGAAACGCTTCTGTTAGGACCTCGGTCCTTGGAGTGTTTTCAAGACCAGATCCCGTGCAGGCCCATCACGGGATGACCAAGTGAGTAAATTCCAGGGCGCGCTCTGCGGGATGGCAGTCTTTTCTTTCTTCACGTCATCCTGAAACGCTTCTGTTCAGGATCTGGGCTTGAAGTACCGTGGTTGCAGACAGGTGGTTGCAGGTTCGAAAAACCTTGAGAGCGTGATTTTGAAACAGATTCAGATGACGGGCTGTGTATTTGTGGTGTGATTTCTTCTCTGTCCTAAACTTGTAACTTGCATCTTGGCACTTGCAACGAGTCTTCACAGCGTTCAACGTCTTCTAGCAAGCGCACAGCGGTTCTTATGCTCGCAACTCGGAACAGGCAACTTGCAACTGCTGCTCTTCCCGGAGAAAGGCGGACCGCTGACGGTCAACGTGGTTTTTCATCAGCCGCAGCAACTGTTCTCCAATGCCGAGTGCTAAATCCCCGCTTGCGGTGGGGAGTGTGCTCTTTGAAGCGCGTTTCAAACTGTACTCTTTTTGGACAATTCGTATCCCATAAGAGCATCTGTTTCTAATAGCAAGAGTAAGATTGCCAAGTCTTCTCTTCATTTATCGAAGCGAAGATCTCGTCGAGACTTTTTCTCGGTTTCTCTCTTGCTGAAATGATTTGGGGAATTAAGTGTTGGAGATGCTCATTTGATGCTTAGATTGAAGGCATTTACACTCTTACTCAATACTGAGCGGAAAAGCCCGTCCTTTTGTCACAAAAGTCATGCTTATCTGAGGAAATAAGTCTATAATAGATATGTGACTAAATGTTTAATTACATTATTATTAGGTTAAACAAAATGATAGATATGTAAAGTAAGTGCTTTAATCAGAAATCGTTAGGGACAATGTACGTGTGGAGTTCATCGAGTAACGTTTGGCATTCTGTCTGTACCGGGAAGCGACAGGTGTCGCCGGAGGTTCTATGAGGCAATTTCCCGATCTTGTTAATCATATAGTGGATATGGTATTCGTTTCCGATATGGAAGCCAGAATAGTCTACGTAAACGATGCCGTTATAAACAATAACGGTTTCTCCAGAGAGGAGCTGCTCGGCAAGTCTTTGTCGACCATTGAAACAAAGATCACAGAAGCATCGTTCAGAAAATTCTGGTCGAAAGCCGCCTTAGGTACTTCTAGAACGATCAACGGCCAGCACTACTACAGAGACTGTGATCCTGTTCCCGTCGAGATACACTCTGTCTTGATTGAAGACGGTGGGGAGAGACTGGTCGTAAGCACTGTGAGAGATATAACACAGCGAAAGCGAGATGAAAAGCTTCTTGAAGAGAAGAATCTTCAGCTTCAGGCTCTCGTTAATGCTCCAACCGAATCGCTGTTTCAGATAGATCTTTCAGGAAATGTCATAACTGCCAATAAGACCCTCTCCAAGAGGCTTGGTATTGATCTGGAGACGCTGATCGGCAAGAATCTGTATGATTTCATCCCGCAAGAACTCGCCGAAGTAAGAAAGATCCATATCGAAGAGGTTCTGAAAACAGGAAACCAGAAGACAATGGAAGACCGTCGAGATGGAATTGTACTTAAAACAACCATATACCCGGTATTCGGAAGGAACGGGCAGGTCGAAAGTCTTGTTCTCTTTGAAGAAGATATAACTGCAAGAAAAAATGCTGAAGAGAGATTGAAGGATAGCGAGAGAAGAGCAAGCAAGAAACTCGAGGCGATTCTCGATCCCGAAGGTGAAATTGAGAATATAGAACTCGAGTATCTACTGGATGTCGAGACTATTCAGTCAATCATGAACGACTTCTACAAACTGACCAATATCGGAGTAGCGATCGTCGATACTCACGGAAATGTTCTCGTAGAGACCGGTTGGCAGGAAATATGCACAAAGTATCACCGCGTGAATACTGAGACTCTCAAGAACTGTCTTTACAGTGATATAGAGCTTTCGAAGGGCATAGAGCAGGGAGCGTTCAAGCTCTACAAATGTGCCAACAATATGTGGGATATGAGTACCCCAATAATCGTGGGCAATACCCATCTGGGGAATCTGTTTCTGGGACAGTTCTTCATGGAAGATGAGAGCGTTGATTACGATGTCTTCAGGAAACAGGCGAGAAGATACGGTTTTAACGAAAAAGAGTATATTGAGGCTCTGGACAAAGTGCCCAGATGGAATCGCGATACCGTCATGACCGCAATGACCTTCTACTCAAAGTTTGCACAAAGGCTCTCGAGACTGAGTTTTTCAAATATGAAGCTAGCCAAGGCTCTCTCCGAAAGAGACGGATTTCTTCAAATGATCGAAGAAAAGGAGAGCAGGTTCAGAAGATATGTTGAGAATGCCCTGGACGGAATATTCGTCGCAGATGAAAGAGGCAATTATACAGATGTTAACGAAGCGTCCTGTCTAATCACCGGCTATTCAAGAGAAGAGCTGCTGAAAATGAACTTGAAACAGTTGGCGGCTCCCGAGAGTCTTCTGGAGGTCGAAAACCATTTCAGGAGGACTGTCGAAGCCGGCGTGGCAGAAGGCATTACTGCCTTCGTTAAGAAGACAGGCGAGAAGAGATACTGGAATGTCAGGGCCGTAAGGCTCGACGATTCGAGCTTCATCGGGTTCACCAGAGACGTAACCGATTTCGTCATAAGCCAGGAGGCCCTGAAGAAGTCCGAAGAAGAGAAATCACTCATACTTAACACAACTAAGGAAATAATAGTCTATTACGACACCGATCTGAACATAATCTGGGCAAACAAGGCTATGGCCGATCATTTTGGGACAAGCATAGAAAAGCTTGTCGGTATGAACTGTGTCGATGTATGGCAGCGAAGCAGGAAGTGCGATAACTGCATCCTCAGAAAGACACTGGACACAGCCTCTCGTGAAGTTGGAGAAATAATTACCAAGTTCGGCAAAACATGGTACTTGAGGGCTTATCCGGTTAGGGATGCTGACGGGAAGATTACCGGCGTTGTTGAACTCTGCGAAGACATAACAGAAAGAAATCGACTATCTAGCAGCCTAGAATCAGCTTTCGAAGCTCTTGTTCGTGCCGCTTCGGACATTGTGAGCGCCAAGGATCCTTACACGGCCGGCCATCAGAAAAATGTGAGCGATCTGGCCGTGGCGATAGGTAAGAAAATGGATCTCGATGATGAGACCTGCAACTGTCTTAAAGTCGCCGGTCTACTTCACGATATAGGAAAGATTTCAGTTCCTACGGAGATTCTGTCTAAACCGGGAAAGCTGAGCGATATTGAGTTCAGACTAGTAAGGGAACATTCGAAGAATGGCTATAATATGCTCAAAGATATGGATCTTCCCTGGCCCATTGCCGATATAGTGTTACAGCACCACGAAAGACTCGATGGATCTGGTTATCCAGGAAGTTTGAAAGACGATCAAATAAGGCTAGAATCAAGAATAATAGCCGTTGCCGACGTGGTTGAGGCTATAACCTCCCACAGACCCTACAGGGCGGCCCTGGGAATTGAGTTCGCCCTAGATGAAATAAAGGAGAATTCGGGTAAACTGTACGATCCGTCAGTTGTAGAAGCCTGTGTAGAACTTATCGAAGAAGGCTACACTTTTGAGAATTCCTAGGAAGGCTTTTTCTGCGACATTTGGGTTTTGCTTAAGCTTCCAGTCTACTTTTATCCAATCTGTTCTTCTATTTGTCCAATATCCTTGCGGGGTAAATATGAAATATGCCGATGACGGTGGACCGTTGACTGTCAACGTGATTTTTCATCAGCGCAAGCGGTTCTTAGATGCGAGATCCCGTGCAGGAGCCCCAAACAGGAGCATTTTGGGGCAGGCTCTACGGGATGACCGAAGAGGCGTCCATCAGGTCAGGCTTACGGGATAACAGTCCTTCACGTAATCCTCGTGTATTGTCATAAGAGAGGAAGTAGAGAGTATAGAATGAGGGTAGAGGGAGTAGCCAGTCGTCATCCTTAGGCTTAGAGCCTGTATGCCAGGTTGGGCACCCTTCTTAACACGATTGAGAGTAATGGTCGAAAAGACCGCACCTTGTACGAGGTTGTGAAAGGAGGAACCCTCATGTTGTATGTAGGAG
>DSBT01000243.1 GCA_011045915.1 Mesotoga infera | reverse complement strand
TCTTCAGGAGCTTCCAGCACCTCGATTGTTCTCAAAAGCCCTCCCCAGCTTTGTCTTAGGAGAATGTTCACCTGCATGAGCAGCTGAATAGGATTGAATAGTGATTGAACGTAAGCCCAGAAAGTGATCAGAATTCCTACGGTAATCTCGCCTTTCATTACCAGGTAACCACCGTAGGCAAGCAGTGAAAAGGAGATTAGTCCGTTTATCGACGTCTTGAGTACACCGGCGATTTTTATCGCCTTTATGAACCTCTTGCCCGCATAAACATGGTCTCCTTGAAAACGATCGAAGAAATTTGTGACCCAGGAAAATGGCATGGCGATTCTGATCAGTTTCATATTATCGATTATGTTACTTGTGACTCCTGCCAGTTCGCCGAATTTCTCCCTCTCTACTTTGCTCCTTTTCTCCACCATAATATTGAAGAACATTAGCACCAGAAAGGAAAACACTATGAAACCGACGGGCAGAAGAGTCAGTTTCCAATTGAAAGCAAACATGATTGCTAGAATCGCCGATATTTGAACGACTCCCAATAACAGTATCGGAAATATCTGCGCTATAACGGTTCCTACAAGTTCCAGATCAGAGATTAATCTCGATACGAGCTCGCCGGTTTTATTCTTGTGGAAATAGTCGAAAGGAAGAACAAACATCTTCTCTAACAATTGCTTCCGCAAGTCCGATTTTGCCATGAGGGCCGTGGTTTCAAAAACCACCTCTCCAAAATATGTGAAGATCAAGCTTCCAAACCAGAGACCGACGACAAGCAAAACGTACTTTACGAGAAGGTCCATGTCGCCAGAAGGGATAACTACATCTATTAGCAGCCTTATCAAGAGCGGAAAGACAACTGCAAGTGCAATCATCACGCCGACCAGAACTGCAGCCAGCAGTTCCCGTTTCCAGTAAACCTTGAGCAGCTTGAAAACAAACCTGCGAACTGTCTTTTTTTCATTCTCCATATTTCTCCCCCCCACCGGGCTGTCTTTTCACAGGCCATTCGAGAATATCTCCCTCTCTTCCGCCTTTGCAGGTCTCGATCAAGTCAGTTCTCGGAGAACGAAATGGAAAGCCTTTTTCTACACTCATGCTCCTACCTCCTTGGTTTGACCTAACTAAACTGGGCAATTGCCACAATGGACAGTCAGATGACACCCTTAACAACTTACCATCTTATTTCACAGATTGGAATTGCACCTCGCCATGCGCTACCCAAGACTATTTCGGGAGAATCGTTTGACGACACTTAGCATCTCACAGACATATAAATTGTTGTATTTGGTTAATATTATATCAAGTTAACCACTTCTGACCAAGTTCGATATCGTTTGGACAAACCAATCTGAAGGGCTCATTACACTGAAAGGGTTATAGAGTTTGCGAATATTATGAGCCTGTTTCCAGTTGTTTGAGTGAATTCAAAGTAAGTTCGAAGTGCTTCAACATTGAGCATTGAATGGACATAACGCTGTCTTCCTTTCAATTCAGTTGTCTTGAAGATTTCGCTTCTATCCAAAGAAAGTGACCCAGTCTCATTCGCTCAGGTTCATCTCTCATTTTCTTCCAATTCATCTTCGTTTAGCAAGCTCATTGCACCCATAAGACTGTGAGTTAAATGCCGCTACTACGCTGGTTCTTGCGTAAATCCGTATTTAAATCCTGATAAGCCTGATCTTGAGTCCTCCATTGGGAACGAGGGCCACGTAGCGTCGGAGGGTGTTAGTGGTTTGTTTGCGAAAGAAGGCGACGATCTGAAATAGTTCCACAAGAAAGGTTGTTCGATGCCCGTTCTTGGTTGCTGGAAGGAACATACATATGGATTACTGACCAAATAACGTGAAGAGTGAATCTTGGGAAAGAGGCTCTTTCACACCAGGACGTTCAAAACAAGAGAGGGATTTTGGGGCGAGATCCCGTGCAAAGGCATCACGGGATGACAGTATTAAGCAATTCTGAAAGCGTCGCTATTCGTCATGCTGACCTCGATTCTTTGAAGAGAATAACCGAGAAAGAGCTTTGTCGAGAGCTTCGCTATGCTCATGAGAAAACGAGAGAAAAGGCGGTCACCTTCGGATGCCAGTTCCGCTTCGCTTGCGAGAACAGTTGCAAGTTG
>DSBT01000242.1 GCA_011045915.1 Mesotoga infera | reverse complement strand
GATAACGCTCACCTCCAATATGACTTACACGGCCGAAATGAAGATAGAGCACAAAGTGACCACATCGACCAGCCCAGAAGGCGGAGACGTTGCTGGTGCAGGCTGGTACACTGCTGGGACGGTTAAGAATTTCACCGCACCAACAAGAGCAGGTTATACATTCAGCCATTGGCTTGTAAATGGGACAAACTCAGGTTCCTCGGCAACTCTTGGCGTTACGATTAACGAGCCTAAGAATGTTGTCGCCGTTTACACTGCTAATCAGGTTCCCTGCAATTTAACTGTTACCACTGCTCCCGATCTTGCGCTGGATATTCGAATAGACGGAACATTGTTCACGTCTCCTAAAGGAATGATAGTAAACAGTGGTGCCACAAAGCAGATCTCTGTTGTAACTCCTCAGCAGAAGGATATTTCCCCATGGCTTACGGGAATAGACGCGAGATACGTATTCAGTAACTGGAATGATGCCAGTACTTCGAATCCCAGAAATGTGACAGTCAACACTGATATTACATATACTGCAGAAATGGACACCGAGTATCGCATCACCGTTGATTCCTCACCATCAGAAGTCTCTGAAGTTGCCGATTTCTGGACAGATAGAGGCACTGAATGGCTGTTCGACTTCAGCGGTGATTTGGGTCCTTACAACTTCAGCCATTGGTATGTCAATGGCAAAGATGTGGGAAGTGCACGTCCTCTAGAGCTATTGGTTGACAAGCCATATCACGTAACTGCCGTTTTCGCAGAGCAGCAGGCTCAGTACACTCTTACGGTTACTACATCTCCGGAAACCGGATTGAACATCAGCATTGGCGGGACTAACTACACTTCGCCGAAGACAGTTACTCTCAATAGTGGAACTGCAAGTAGTATTGGAGTCGCCTCTCCTCAAGAAAAAGAGAGATCTGGTCAGGTAGCAGGAACGGATACTCGTTTCACTTTTGTTCAGTGGAGCGATACGGTCACCAGCAATCCGAGAACTATAACCCTCAACTCCGATATGACTTACACTGCAGAGATGAAAGTAGAGTACAAAGTGACAACATCGACAAATCCTGCAGGAGGAACCGTTGATGGAGCCGCCTGGTACATGGCGGGGACGGTCAAGAATTTCACTGCGCCGGTGAGAACGGGGTACACATTCTCTCACTGGGTAATCAACGGAGCAAACATGGGCGATGATAACCCAATATCGGTGAACATCAACTCGCCGAAAAACATTGTTGCAAACTATACAGCAGAATCTACAACGAAGAACATCTACGGTACCGTTACCCCATATACGGGAAACATAAAGACTGCTGACTTGAATGAGATGGAGATACGCTCCAATACGGAAATAAGAACGACGAACGACAAACCCGAATACATCGAGAATGAGTATCTGCTGAAGGTAGAATCATTCAAGGAGGCAGAGGAATCATTCTTAACCGCCTCTCTTCCCGAGATCAAGATAATTAATAGGATTGAAGACTATTACGGTGAACTGAAGTACTTTCACGTAAGAACAACCGCTAGCGAGAAGGAGTTGAGAGGACTGCCTGGAGTCGTCCAGGTGTCTAGAAACAGCACTTTCTACGCGCTTGAAACGACGCCTAACGACACCTTCTACCCGATTCAATGGAACTATCCCCTGATGAATATGCCTCAGGCATGGGATTACACTGTCGGTTCAAGAAGCGTAGTTGTTGCGGTGATCGATTCGGGATTCAGCACCAATCATCCCGATCTCGCAGGGATCTTTGAGTCCGGTTATAACTTCATAGATAACAACACTAATGTCTCGGAACCAAGCACTTCCGAAGACAGTCACGGTACTCACGTCGTTGGAACGATCGCTGCACTCACAAACAACGGCACTGGAGTCTCGGGAGTTACCTGGGGAGGATTCGGGATTACCTTGATCCCGATAAGAGGAATCAAAGACGCAGCAGCTCTTATGAAAAGCATCATCTACGCAGTCGATCACGGGGCGAAGATTATAAACATGAGCCTCGGAGGAGCTTCAGACAGCCCGGCGGTATACGATGCGGTTAAATACGCAGAGAGAAATGGAGTAGTAATGGTTGCTGCTGCAGGAAACAACGGAAATGGAGATATCCTCTATCCCGCTCGCTATTCCGAGACTATAGCGGTCGGAGCTGTGTGGGAGGATGAGGGCACAATAACAAGGTCGAGTTACTCCTGCTTTGGTCCTGAACTCGATGTAGTTGCGCCCGGAGGGTACATGCTATCGGGCACTGATCCAAATGGAATCTACAGCACCGGCTGGACACCTGCGGAAAACACATATATGTACATGCAGGGGACCTCCATGGCCACTCCTCATGTTACAGGCCTTGTGGCTCTTTTGATGGGATCCGGCTTGACTGATCCAGACGATATCAGAAGTGTGTTGAGCAATACTGCAGTTGATCTTGGAACACCGGGCAGAGACGACTACTACGGCTGGGGGCTTGTAGATGCGGAAGGGGCTCTCGACGCCATTACCTCGCCGCAGGAGTTCAAGGTCTACTTGAGAAATCCCTCGACAAGCTCCAATATTGCCAGCACTAACCTCTCGGATTCAGGAGCGTATCACTTCAGCAATGTGAGCCTTTCTCAAGTGAAGGTATATGCCTGGAGAGACATGGATGAGAGCGGAACGATCAATACCGGAGATCTCCTCGGATACTACAACTACTCCGGAGGCGTTCCTAATCTTGCCAACGCACAGACAATAACCCTCTCCGGCGGCGACAACTGGATTGACTTCCAGTTCGCCCCGATAATTGGAGATTGATCTTTGTACAAAACGGTGAATCTTGAAGCTTCTGATTCAAGAGCCTCAAAATTCCAATAACTCAATATAGGAAGCAGCTTGAAAAGGAACGCAACCTCTGCGTTCCTTTTCCTCTTTTGTACAATCTTTCTTTTTTGGTGATCGACTAGGTATTGTATTGATTTAATCGAAAAGCCTGTTGATACAAGTTTTCAAAAGCCGATGATAGAAGTGCGGAGGCCATGAAAAATCAATTGATAAATGAGGGGAGACTCAGTAGCTCTTGACGAAAGCCGTTAGCCCTCCCTGAAAAGAGAGAATCACGGAATAGTATTTGCTCATCCTCCCCTTTAGTGCTTCGTCTATACAGACTTCAAATGATATTTCGTAAGCAACGGCGCTGATCCGGACAAAAATATGGACAATAATAACTCACACGGTCTTTATCAGGTTTTCTGTTAGAGAACGATGCCTATTTCAAGATTTCGTCCAGTTCTTCAACGCTCTCTATTCCTTCGTCTGAAATTTCGAAAAGGATTCCATCGAAGATGAATTTGACTTTTTCTCCGAGAGCAAAGACCTTTTCAACCCATTCGCTTCTATCAGCCAATTCAAAATATGCTTTGCTGAAGGCAACAAGGCTTATAGGTTCAAGTGTCTTGACCTTTTCGTCGTCCTGGATCCACGTCTCCTCTTCAAGAAAAAATCCTACGCTGTCAACAAACTTGTAGTCAGAGGCTTCACCTTCAACAAACTGATCTTGTTCCATCTCGGCAACGGACTTTGCAGCCATTACGGCATCTGCAGCGGGGGCTCCGCTGAAACCGCCCCTGTCTCCCAGGGTAGAGGTCTGTACTCTTTCAGGAGCAATCAGGTATGAGGTAAACTCGTTAATTATGTTGAATCTCTTCGAGAGAGCAATGATCTCCTGTTTCACTTCTTCTTTTGCCTCTTCTGAGAGAGAGGAGTCATACCTGAAGATATTTGCAAGATGAGCAATTCTCTTCTGTGCCCAGATCTTTGCAATAAATGGGTTGTCAGGATTCTTTGAAACTCTGAATAGATACTCGTATCTGTATCTCTCCGCTCCTCTTGTTCCTTCTACGATTACTTTCAGATCGCCCTCTTCAAAGTAAATGCCGGAGAGTCTTAGAGCCTGTCCGGAGAATAGAGAATGCGGGCCGGTCGGAAGAACCTTCGCAACCTCCGATCCTTCAACAGATATACTAACGTTTTCCAGAGCCGGCGTCTCGATCGTTCTGTACAGATCGGTCACTTTTCCTTCTATGTTTTCACCTTCGACAATATAACTTACTCTTCCGGCATTTTCCTGGACCAGTCTGTCTAGCAGTTCTGCTACGACCCCTGTTCCAACTCCGAAAGAAAACAGGTGGACATTTCTGGCTCTAGCTTCGGGAGTTGCATCGTTGATTATCTTCCCCGTGTCTGTAATTCCTTCGGTAGGAGCTCCATCTGTGAGAAAGAGGAGCACTTTGAACCTTCCCAGGTTGTCTTTGCTGAACATGTCTATGCTCGTTTGAAGAGCGTCATAGATATTTGTCATACCATCTGCCTGAATGCGCCTTACCTTCTCAATCCAGACAGCCCTTTCAGATGCATCGAGCAGGCCTCCCGTGAGATTGTGGACATGGCCATCGAAAGTCACAATCGCAAAGCGGTCGCCGGAGCGAAACATCTGAAGGACCTGCTCCAGAGCTCTCTTCGCCTGCTCAATCTTCTCTCCGTACATCGAGCCGGAAATGTCGAGAACGAAGACAACATCCTTGGGAATGATTGTCTCTTCTTTCAGTCTAGGGATAATTGTGAGAAGGAAGTATCCTTCATTCATGGCATCATCCCAGTGGGTGGCAAGAGATGAAGGTATCTCGTCTTCCGATGACGTGAGAACCAAAGCTACGTCAGAAACTGGCACGAAATCGGTTGCGCTAAAGATATAATCGCTGCCCGACGCGCTTATCATCTCTCTGAATGGGTGAGTCGGTGAATAGACCTCTGCAATCTCAGACGGGACCGAAACTCTGATGTTGACAGCTCCTATCGGCGCAGAGAGAAAGCTATCAATTTTTAAAGGATAGATCATCGAATAAGAATTAGACGAAATCTCGAGAGGCTGACTGTATTGAATCAAGAACTGGCGTTTCTCTCCCGGTTCAAAGGGGTATATGCTCATTCGGATCAGTTGAGTTCCAACGTATTCGAGCAGTGCCGGATCTTTCATTTTTGCGACGATTTCCTGATAGATTTCTCGTGCCTGATCAGCCGGCAGTACTTCTCCCTTGAAAACCTGATCTCCAATCTTCATAGTGAAGTCGCTAATCACGGCCGAAGAAGGTATTGGAAAGAGATACACCGCTTCAAGCAATCTCTTGGATGTGTTTTCAAATTCCTCCTCGATAATCACAGTTGCAATTCCGTCTTCGATTCTTATATGAACATTGTGAGTGTTCATAACAAATCCGCCTAGATCCCTTTCAACCGGATACGGTGGAACCACAACCCCGTTTGAAAAGGCAGTTGCACCAGCCAGAACGAAAAGAACCATTGCCCCAAAACCCTTCATTCTATCGCCCCCTCTTTTTCCTCACTGCTTATGACATTAGAGAAAGCTATAAAGTTTGCTTCATCAATGCGATTCAATATATGAGAATTGAGCAGCAGCTTATTATTGGCTCGAGATAGATTTGAAAATGGTATTTATCTTTACCAATGAAAACCCGGAGATCAAAGATCTCCGGGAATATCTAGCTGAACCAAAAAAATCAGAATATCGAATCAGGTTCGTAGTAGAGTTCGGCGTTATCTGCTGTAATCAGCTCGGCAGCGAGTATTATTCTTGAAGGAATCTGCTGCTGATAGAAGCCTTCTAGAGGCTGGCCTCTCATTGCGAATACGGCCATCGAAATACCGGTAGCGATCATTGACGGCGGATATGTAACGTCTGCCTTTACTAGAGGGTCATTGTCGATGATCTTCTTTATCATTTCCTTTGATCCGGCGCCACCAAGGAAGATCTTGATATCATTTCTTCCAGATTCCTTGTAGGCTTGAAGAACTCCAACAAGAACGTCGTCATCCTGCGCCCAAACAGCGTCAATCTTAGGATACTTCTGAAGGTAGTTTTCCATAATTTCCAGTCCACGTGCAGTATCCCAGTAAGCCGGCTGAGAATCCAGGATCTTAATATCTGGATACTTCGCTATGACTTCATTAAACGCATCCACTCTTTCGCTGTTGATCACGCACGGAATACCTTCAAGAACGACTATATCGCCCTTGTAATTCATGGCCTGTGCTAACCATTCGCCGGACACTCTTCCAAGACCGGGGTTGTCGCCGGCAACATACACATTTTCGACAGGCTTGGTGAGACCTCTGTCAACTGAGACAATAAATACCCCGCTGTTGTACGCTTTCTCAACTACCGGTGTGAGTGGTTCGGAGTCATGAGCAAGAATTACAAGAGCATCAATACCCTTTACCATGAGGTCTTCAACATCTCCAACCTGTTTCGCGGGTGAATCGGCAGTGACCAGGAAGAACTCAACATCGGGATCCTTTTCGTTCCAGTCCTTTATTGCCCTCTGTGCCCACCATACGATCCCACCTGTCCAGCCGTGATCTGCACTTGGGATGGCGACACCAATCTTGATCTTCTCGGCGGCAACTGCAAAAGCCGAGAGTACAAACACTACAAAGATCATAAGAACTAATGCCTTTTTCACAAAAACACCTCCTATTTCCTTTGGCCCCAACGGGGTTATTGAGCTCTCTTTCTCTGTATCAAGACCGCGCCAATTATGACTACTCCCTTGACCGTTCCTTGCAAATACGGCGAGACCCCCAGCATGTTCAGCATGTTGTTAATTATTCCGAGAGTGATCGCTCCGATTACGGTTCCCAGGATCGAGCCTGACCCACCCGTCATTGGTGTCCCACCGATTATGACTGCAGCGATAGCATCCAGTTCGTAGTTCAGACCACCATTTGTTGAACTCATGGAATTCAGCCTTGCGGATAGAAAGACGGCCGAGAATCCAACGGTAATTCCTACGGCAACGTACGAAATGAACCTTGTCAGATTGACTTTTATCGCTGAGTATTTTGCAACCTTTGGATTGGAGCCGACAGCGCAGAGGTATCTTCCATAGCGCGTCTTATTTAGAATAATTGCGAATACGACTGCGAGACTTATGAATACAACGACTGGATTTGGTATTCCCAGCACTCTTCCCATTCCCAGATCGGGAAAGAGTCTGCTTTCCGATCTGAAAACACCTGCGCTTCCGATATACAACGCCATCGATCGGAATATTGCCATAGTGCCCAGGGTGGCAATGAAAGGAGCAATCTTTCCGAGAGTAACCATCAATCCATTAAGTGCTCCCAGGCCTGCGCCAAAGAGCAGACCAACGAGAAGCGCCAGGAGTATGGCCCATGCTTCCCCCCCTGCACCGAATATCCCAACAAGCCAGTTAAGCGCGAGAATCACTACTCCGCCTACCAGAGCAACCATAGACCCAACTGAAAGATCTATCCCTCCGGAAATGATGACGAAAGTCATTCCAAGCGCTATGATTCCAGTATAAGAAACCTGCCTCAAAATGTTCAGAAGATTCTGAGTCTGAAGAAAATACGGGCTGGCGAAAGCAGATATTACGAATAGAATCGCAAGAGCTATTAATGGACCAAACTTCTCGTATTCGAATCGTCTACGGACATTTTCTCTTGCCATCTAAGCAACCCCCTTGAGTCCAGTGGCGTGAAGCATTATCTCCTCTTCGTTGATATGTTCTCCTTCAAGGATTCCAGTAATCCTTCCTTCTTTCATAACGATCACGCGATTACACATGCCTATGATTTCTTCAAGTTCAGAGGAGATTAGAATACAGGATACACCTTCCCTGACTAGCTCGTTCATGAATCTGTATATTTCTCTCTTCGCGTTAACGTCAATTCCTCTTGTTGGTTCATCAAAGATGAATATTTCGGGCTCGGGATCGAGGGATTTTGCAAGAGACACTTTCTGCTGATTTCCGCCGCTGAAGAACTCCAGTCTCGTTTTCAGAGATGCTGCCCTGATGTTGAACTTGTCTACGTACTTCTTCGTTTTCTCCTTCTCCAACTTGTTGTTGATCAGTATCTTCGAGTAGGCGGGCAGTGAAATGAGGGTGGTGTTTTTTATCATGTCGAACGAAGTGAGTACTCCGCTTCCCTGGCGGTCTTCAGACAAGTAAGCTATCTTGTTCTTTACGGCATCGATAGGAGATCTAATCTCGACTGATTTTCCGTTGATGCTGATCTTGCCGGAATCTTTCTTTCTTATGCCAATGATCGTCTCGGCAAGCTCAGTTCTTCCTGCGCCCACCAGACCAGCAAAGCCGAGAATCTCACCTTTGCGAAGGCCGAAGGAAATGTCTTCCAGAAGGCCGTGCGAAGATAGACCCTCAACTTCAAAGACAATCTCTTCAGATGGTGAAACCTTCTCGGGAAAGACCTGGCTAAGATCACGACCTACCATCCTCCTCGCCATTTCTTCTTCATCTGCCTCGTCGGTTTGGCTGATGCTGATAGTCTTTCCATCTCTCAGAACCATAACCCTGTCGCAGATTTCCCGGACCTCTTTAAGTTTGTGAGATATGTAGATGATCGTGACACCGCTTTCTTTGAGATTTCTCATTAGGTCAAAGAGAGTCTCAATCTCATTTAGAGTCAAAACTGTTGTCGGTTCATCCATTATCAGAAGCTTAGAATCAAATGCAATTGCCTTTGCTATTTCGACCATCTGCTTTTGGGCTACGCTAAGCCTTTCAATCTTTTCCTCTGGATGTATTGATTTCTTGAGCTCCTCAAGAAGCGAGACAGTCCGCTTCTTCATCTCTCGCTTCTTGAGAAAGCCTTTGCTCGTAATCTCACTGCCTAGAAAGATGTTTTCATAGACGTTCAGCTCGTTGATCAGATTGAATTCCTGTGGAATCATGGAGATGCCTATCGCTTTTGCATGCAAGGGGTCCTTAATATCTACTTCATTACCCTCAAAGAAGACCTTTCCCTCTGTGGGTGTGTAGATTCCACTGAGAATCTTAACGAGAGTAGACTTGCCGGCGCCATTTTCTCCGATTATCCCGAAGATCTCTCCCTTGTTTATCTCGATGCCAACATTGTCGAGAACCCTGACCCCTGAGAATTCCTTAGAAATTCCTTGGGTCTCTATTAGGACATCACCCATCAGGTCACTCCTCAACTTCTCATTGAGTCGTCAAAAGCGACGTTTGAAGGCTCAAAGTCAACTTTTCTCACAAAATCTGCTGCCTCTTTAGCTCCGAACTCTCTTTCCATTCCACTGTCTTCCCATTCTACTGATAAGGGGCCGCTATAACCTATTCTATTCAGTTCTCTAATTATCTCTTCAAAATCAACATCACCGTGACCGAGCGACCTGAAGTTCCATCCGCGTCTAGTGTCACCGAAGGTCATCATCGATCCGAGTATCCCTGCCCTTCCGTCCAACGTCACTGCTGCGTCCTTCATATGTACATGATAGATCCTTTCAGCGAAGTCCCTTACGAAAAGGTGGGGTTTGACTCCCTGCCAGATTAGGTGGCTTGGATCGAAATTAAAGCCAAGCGTTTTTCTGCCATCGAATGCTTTTAGCAACCTTTCAGCAGTGTAATAATCGAACGCAATCTCAGTGGGATGAACTTCGAGGGCGAAGGTAATTCCTTCGGCATCAAACTTATCGAAAATAGGCGTCCAGAGATCAACTATCTCTTGATAAGCATCTTCCACCATTTTCTCCGTTGTCTGGGGGAACGAATACCAGAACTTCCAAACAGGGGAACCCGTAAAGCCGGTCACCGTGTAACAGCCCATGTTCTTCGCGGCCGTTGGCGCGTACATCATCTGCTCGATGCCCCATGCTCTAATCTTTTCAGGACTTCCTTCACAGCTTGCCGGCGCGAAGCCGTCCAGTCTGACATCGTAAAGATCACCTACACATTGCCCCATTAAGTGTGCTCCGATGGCCCAGCACTTTAAATTGTATTTTTCGAGGATTCGCCTCCTCTCATCGACGTACTTTGGATCCTTCGCAGCCATCTCGAGATTCATATGATCGCCCCAACAGGCTATCTCCAAACCATCATATCCCCATGAACTGGCCTTTTCACAAATTTCTTCGAAAGTGAGGTCGGCCCACTGACCGGTAAATAGCGTAACAGGTCTCTTACCCATAATAAAGCCTCCTAATCACAGATCTAGCCAAACGCTTCCCTTCTGGGAGCTCTCGACTGCCTTTCCAATGAATCTAACTCCTGCCAGACCATCCTCCACTGTGGGGAAGTCGGCGCCAGACAGATCTTCTCCATTTTTCTTTTTTATAAGAGTCGTTGCGAAATTCCTGTATATGTTCGCAAAAGCCTCGTAGTAGCCCTCAGGATGTCCCGCAGGTATTCTGGAGACGTTTGCCGCAGAGGGGAGCATATAACCTCCGCCTCTTGAAAGAATCTGAACCGGTTCCCCCACATAAGCAACCTTCAGGTAGTTAGGGCTTTCCTGATCCCATTCTATAGAACCCTTGCTTCCGAAAACTCTCACCTTAAGACCATTGTCGTGACCGATTGCAACCTGAGATGCCCAGAATACTCCTCTGGCCCCATTGTCGAATCTGACGAGAATCTCAGCGTTGTCATCCAGCGATCTGCCGGGAACAAACGAGTCCAGACTGGCACAAAGCGAGCTCAGTTTCAAGCCTGTAATATAAGCCACAGTGTTTTCAATATGGCTTCCAATATCTCCGACACAATTAGATTTCCCTGTCTGAGAGGGGTCGGTTCTCCAGGAAGCCTGCATATTCCCCGTGTCTTCTAATCGAGTGGCCAGCCAATCCTGTGCGTACTCGCCCATGACAACTCGAACTTCTCCAATATCGCCCCTTAGTACCATTTCTCTGGCATGTTTGACCATTGCATAACCAGAATAAGCGTAGGTGACCGCGAAGAGAAGATTCTTCTCTTTCGCAAGAGCAGCCAGCTCTTTTGCTTCTGATTCATCAACAGTAAGAGGTTTCTCACAAACAACGTTAATACCTGTTTCGAGAAATTCCTTTGCGATTGGGAAGTGAGTGGCATTTGGGGTGCAGATACTCACAAAGTCTATTCCATCTTCTCTAGCAGACTCTTTGGAGGCCATTTCCTTGAAATCTTTGTAGACTCTATCGTCAGAAACGCAGAGTTTCTTCGCGGTTCTAACTGTGTCGTCGTAATAGATCGAGAAACAGCCAGCAACAAGTTTTGCAAGACCGTCCATCGCTATTGCTTTTCTATGAACATCACCAATAAAAGATCCTTCGCCTCCACCTACCATTCCGTATTTTAGCTGACCCGCTGAGGCGACCTCTTTGCCTTCAATCATCTCTCTCACCTCGAGTATATTTGTTTTTCTTACGGCAGAAAACAGAGAAAAGGAGGAAATTCCCCTATTCTCTAAAATTATAGCTAAAATTGGACTGAATTCTTGCATCATATCTGGCTCAAATAACAGGAGGAAAATGGAAGAATTTTGTGAGAAACTGAATTGATTTTTGCTGTTTTCATTAGATGAACCGTAATCATCTCAGATCGTTCCTGGAGCGCTTAGAAGACGCTTGCACATATGTTGCCATAGTGCCTTTAATTTTTTGCTCCATAAAAATATTTATCCAGTGGAATAAGGGCGACGGGAGAATGCCCCGCTTCAGTTTTGATAAGTCTGGAGTCCCCTTTTTATCTTACTCTTCATCAAAAGGAATAATAAAGCTGTCGTTAGGCAGATCCACAAAATCTGGAAAGAAAAACCATCCCATTTTGAGCTCAGGTTTATAATATCCCGTAACGCTACGAATGACCAGTAAGTAGGAGACCAGGAAAATATCCAATGCGCTCTCTCTGGAAGTATGAAAGCCAACATTACGGGCATAAGCAGAAGCCAGCCGCTAATCTTCATGTTTGCAATTCCGCTCATTTGAGAGGATGAAACCACACCGATAAGAAAACCGACAACTACTCCGATTATCGAGCTCACAACGCTAACGATAATCAGCTTCAGATAGTCGATGCTGGGAATATCGAATATCAAGGTCGCAACGAGCGCATGGAATAGAGGTATCACAATTCCCATGACACTTCTGCCAAAAATTAGTTCGTTCTTTGTGATAGGAGTTACCATGAGAGCCCTCATAGCTCCGGACTCTTTTTCTTCTATTATGTTGAATCCAATAACCATACCGCCAAGAACAAAAGAGATAATGACTACAAAGCTGAAACCGAATACCGTAATCGGAGGAACGAGTCTTCCTCTATTGCTCTCTTCCACTTCGAGAGATTTCCATACATCGAGTTGAATTCCAGACAAAATCAGTTTTGCAGCTCCTTCGATTTCCTTCGATTCGTTTCCTTGAAGAACGAGGTTATATGATTTTCCGTCATGATATAGGCCGACAACATCGCTCGTGCCTCCGACTCTTTCTTTCAATTCGGCTTCAGATACAGCGAATTCAATGTCGCCGAACTTCTTTAAGGTCTCCGCAATCTCTTCTTGCCCGCTGATTGTGACGAAATTCAGAGAAAGATTATGAAACCCGGGAGCAATTACCCTGAAGAAGAATGAAAAGATGATTGGAGCAAGGAGTATATATATCACCATCTTATCCCGGCTACCGTTGACAACATCGATTCTGAAGATATTGAATATTCTCTTAATGCTCATCTCTCCATCACCTAACCTTTTCTCAGTCGGAGTTTGTAGGTCGTCACTGCAATCAGAAAAGCGGCAGCTGCTTCGATCGCAACTAGAATCAAGCCAGAAATCTCAGATGAACTGAACTCTGGAAAAACCGCCCCCTTTAAAGCAAAAAGGATGGGATAGGTTGGAAGAATTCTGAGATACCATGGAGAAAAGCCTTCTGAAAAGTACGATAGCATAGGCAACGTGAAAATCACTGTCAGAGCAAGCATAGCGGCCATTGACTGAGATAAATTCCTGTAGAAGCTTGCCACTGTGAGGGAGACAGAAGTTGATAGAAAGCTGCCGACAGCAACTATTATCATGAGTTTGGAGTAATCGGCCTCAAAGCCCACGACCAGAGGAGTGAGAATGAAAGCGAAGATAATTCCCAAAAGCGCAAGAAGTATTACTTTCGCTCCCAGGTATTCCCAGATCTTTCCGGGTGTCACCGAATATGCGTGGAGAGTCTTTTGCGACTTCTCACTAAATACCATTGCAAAGACCATTATCATTCCCATCATCACCGCTTCGAACATCAAGAATATGGGTAAGAAGGACTTGTTGAAGGGGATATTATCCGATCTGCTTGGAATCTCTTGAAGGTACTCAATGTTACTTTCAGAGGCAAATTCATCATTAGGACCAGTCAAAAAGGTTGCAACGAAGAGTTTAATGAATTCTTTGGTCTCGGCATCTTCATGGCCCTGGAAAACGAGTTCGACCGATGGAGAAGATATACTGCCTCTGACAATAATTCCGATGCTGTTGAATTTCCCGTCCATTATTCTATTCATTTCGTCCCGGCTTTCTACTATGGAAAGTGAGGCCTGTGATTCACTGTAATCGAGATCCAACATGTTCGGCAGTTCGTCATTTTCAGCTTGCAAGACCAGTTCGATGTTAGTTGAGAGATCTTCGGGGATCAAGAAGGTCATCAAGAGGAAGTAAGCTATCGCCAGTCCCACCGTCAACAAGAAGAAGTGGCTTCTCCATCCAAGTTTGACTTCCTTCAAAACGTTTTTGAAGAGTCTCATTACTTCAACTCCTCTCCAGTAGCCTTTATGAATATCTCTTCGAGAGTGGCTTCCTTAGAGTGAATCGTCTCGATTACTTCGGAGTTGATCAGAGAATTCAGTCTTTCTCTGTCAGTCGGCTGGGTAAGAGAGATGCTTTCCTTTCTGAGTGAGCCATTTGCTTTGTACTCTAGTTCTACGAGGCGTTTCCCGTACCTCAGTTTCAAGTTTCTTGGAGAGTCAATGAGGGAGATCTCTCCAGAAACTATAAATGCCACTCTATCACATAGTTCATCCGCTACATGCATGTTATGCGTTGTTAGGAATATCGTCGTGCCTTCCTTGTTCTTTTCTTTGATAACCTTCCTTATTGACGCGGAAGTCGAGGGATCGAGCCCCGATACGGGTTCGTCAAGGAACCAGATTTTCGGACTGTTGATGAGAGAACGGGCAAAGACAAGTCTTTGCTGCATTCCCTTCGAGTACTCCCCTGCCTTCCTTCCAGCAGCGTCTTTTAGACCGACCATTTCCAGTAAACTCATTGGATCTGCTGTGGGTACATCGTAAAGGCTGGCGAAGTATTCAAGGTTTTCGAGACCCGTCAGCTTGAGATAAAGATTCGGATTTTCGAAAGATACGCCGATTCTGTTATAGAAGGCTGAGGTGGCTTTTGAAACATCGACATCCATAACCCTTGCAGAGCCTTTCTGGAGAGGTAGTAGGCCGGTCAATATCTTTTGGGTTGTCGACTTACCTGCCCCGTTGGGACCCAAGAAGCCGAACACTTCACCTTCTTTCACTTCAAATGAAATGCCCTTTACCGCATATTCCGTATCATTACCGTACGAGTAATAGAGGTTATTGACTTCAATCATGGTCTTCTCTCCTTTTCATACCGTATTCAAGCAACTTGATAAGTGAAAGATACTTGTCTCTTGCTCGTTCCGAAAGCATTCCTTCACTGTCGGATCTGACCATTTCGCTAAGCGATAGCATGAATGCAGTGATGAGCTTAGCCGTCATTTCTGGATCGACCCACTCAGCGATCTCGCCGCTTTCTTTACCCCGCTTAATCAAAGAATTTATCAGATCATCGCTTGAGGGAGCGTACTCTCCAAGGATTTTGTTCATCAATGATTTGTTGGTGACCAAGTCATCGCTGATTTTTGAAAGCCGTGGATCATCCTCGGCCATCTTGATACCGGCCTCAACCATAATTTTCAGAATCTCAAAAATGCTTGATCTTTCAAGAGAGTCTCTAATACTGGTCATAAGCTGCATCTTTTTTTCGAAGACAATGTCCAGAACACACTTGAAGATATCGCTCTTGTCTCTGAAGTATTGATAGAAACTGCCTTTAGGAATGGAGGATTTTCTTACTATTTCATTTATCTTGGCGTTTTCAAAACCATTCTCGGCAAATTCATCTATGGCTGCCTCGATTATTCTTTCCTTCTTTTCATCAGACAAATTGAAAAAAGTCTCTGTAGGCACTCACTCATCTCCTAATGACCACATAGTCACATGACCGATCAGTCATAGTATACACTGCAAGAGGTCTTATCCCTTAACATGACCGAACGGTCATGTTAAGTCGAGATTAAAGAGAAGATCCTGTGACGGGCCGATTTTGTTAGATCTCATGAAGGTTCTCTTCTAAAACTCGGTACTTCAGAAGGCATCTGTAGAAAATCAAGAGAAGCGAACAATCAGTTGATATTGAGTTGATATATTACTTGTCAATCGCGACAGACTGATAATCACTGGAGAATAAAAAAGAGAGCGGCATCCCGCCGCTCTCCAGAGAAGATTCTGCTTACTCAAGAACGTCAATAGTTATTAGTTTCAGAGGAATGATAACCTTTGGTTCGACGCTTGCGCCGTTGATGATTCTCTGTGCCGCTATCACTGCCATCTGCATCTGCAGGTAAGGCTGCTGCTGAACTGTTGCAACCATTTCTCCAGCCTTAATTGCAGCAATTGCATCGTCAGTTGCATCGATTCCGACGATCTTGATTTCATTCAGCCTTCCTGCTGCAATCGCAGATCTCACAGCACCAAGAGCCATTTCGTCATTGTGACCGTAAATTCCATCCAGAACAGGGTTCCCCTGAAGAATGTCGTCAGCGACTCTCGCACCTTCTTCCCTTGAGTAATTTGCTGTCAGTGACGCAGCGACTTCGATACCGGGGTACTTCTTCATCTCGTCCATGAAACCAGCTTGTCTGTCTACTGCCGAGGGCGCGCCGGGAATTCCTTCAAGAACTGCAACTCTTCCCTTTCCGTCAAGCGCTTCTGCCATTGCTATTGCAGCAAGCATTCCGGCTTCTTTATTATCAATATCAAGGTGCTGCGCCACAACTCCTCCATTCGAAGGTCTTGTAACTGTAATTACCGGGATTCCAGCCGCATTTGCTTCCAGAACTGCCGATACTATTGCATCTGAATCAACTGGATTGATGATAAGTACATCAACCCTTCTCGTTATAAGATCCTGAATCTGAGCAAATTGAGTTTCCGGTTTGTCTTGTGCGTCTAGAACGATCAGTTCCAACCCAAGTTCACTTGCCTTTGCCTCTCCACCCTCTTTCATGGTTACGAAAAAGGGATTCGCCAGCGTGGAAACTGAGAATCCAATGGTCTTGGCCGCAAGACCAGTTAGTGCCAGCAATCCAACCATCAAAACTACCAAAAGCATTCGTTTCATGTTACCCCTCCTTTTTGATAGGTAATCTTAATCACTACGTTTTGCCAGTACGGCAACGAGTATTATGACTCCTTTAACGATTTGCTGAAAGAACGATGAAACTCCAACTAGATTCATTCCATTATCAATAACACCTATTACCATGGCTCCCAGGAGTGTGCCTAACACGGTTCCCACTCCTCCTGAAAGGGAGGCTCCGCCAAGTATCACCGCAGCAATGACATTCATCTCAAGCCCTTCTGCGGCATTTGGTTGCGCCGATAGCAATCTGGAAGTTATGAGAATGCCACCAAGGGCGCTCATGAGACCGGAAATTGCAAAAGCAAGCACCCTGTATTTCTTAACGGGAATAGCCGAAAGCCTTGCAGCCTCCTTATTAGCTCCGATTGATTTCATATACACTCCATGCTTTGTTCTGTTCAAAATGAAGAATGCAAGAAGAAAGACTCCGGCCGCAATTATCGTTGAAACCGGAACCGGTCCGAGATAACCGGCACCCATGATTCCGAAATTTGAAGGCAATCTCGATATGGGTTTCCCGCCCGTCCACACTAACGCCACTCCACGCGCAATTCCCATCATTGCAAGCGTTACTATGAAGGATTGAACCTTTCCATATACAGTGAGCACACCGTTAGTTAAACCTATACCAACTCCAAGAGCCAACCCCGCAATCACAGCCATAAATATTGAGCCTGTGACAGTCAGAACGGCTGCGGTTGCAACTCCTACCAATGCCGCGGAAGAACCTACAGAAAGATCTATCTCTCCAGTTAGAATGACGAAGGTCATTCCGATGGCGACTATTAGGGTTATCGACACCTGCCTGGTTATATTCAGCAGATTTCTGGAATTGAAGAAGAAGGGAGATATCACTGAGAAGACTACCATCAGGATCACAAGAATTAGAATCAGCCCCAACTCTCCTTTGAGCATCTTCAGAAATTTTGCCCAAAACGCAGATCTATCCGTTTTCTCGATATTGTTTTCCATCTGCCCTAACCTCCAAGTGCCAGTGTCAATAACTGCTCTGTCGATGATTCTTTACCGAATAACTCTCCTACTATTTCACCCTTTCTTATAACAAGTATTCGATCACAGATCGCACTCATCTCTCTGAACTCAGAAGACATTATTAGAATTCCCGTGCCGCGGTCGGCAAGATAATTTATCAGAGAATAGATCTCAGTCTTTGCGCCAATATCGATTCCGCGGGTCGGTTCATCTAGAATCAGGACATCGGGTTCACCGCATAGCCACTTCCCAATAACTACTTTCTGCTGATTACCGCCGGAAAGATTTTGAACTGCCATCTTTATGTCTAGCGGACGCACTCTCAACTTTCCAGATGTATCCTTTGCGAGCTGCGACTTCTTCTTGTTGGAAATTACCCCTTTGCTAATGGCAAGATCGATATTTGCAACACAGATGTTGTGCTCTACATTAAGCCTTAGAAAAAGGCCTTGGCCTTTTCGATCCTCAGGGATGAAGGAAATGCCGCGTTTCTTTGCATCATCAGGCGACTTCAGACTTACAGCCTTACCTGCGAGCGAAATATCACCCTTCAGAGACCTGTCTGCTCCAAAGAGTCCAAGTGCTAGCTCACTCTTTCCAGAGCCAATTATTCCCGTAATTCCCAGTATCTCCCCTTTTCTAAGAGAGAAGTTGATTGGAGCAAACATCTTTTCTGTTCTGAACTCTCTCACCTCAAGGAGTATATCTTCTGACGGGGTCCCTTCTCGAACGGGAAACTCCTCTTTGAGCGTTCTTCCCAGCATTGATTTGACAAGCGTCTTCAAATCTACCGAACGAATGTCGAATGTTCCAGCGTTCTGGCCGTCTCTTAATACAGTCGCCCTATCACAAACGCGAAAAACCTCATCTAGGTGGTGAGATATGTAGACCATGTTTACTTCTTTCTTCTTCAGGTCATCCATGATCTTGAAGAGTGTGTCAATCTCCGCTCTGCTCATCCCGGTTGTAGGTTCATCCAAAAGAAGAATATTCGCATTGATAGAGAGAGCTTTGATGATTTCTATTATCCTTTTCTGGCCAAGTCCCAAGTCGCCCACAAAAGCACTCGGATCCACAGCAATCGCAAAGGAGGAAAGATACTTTGCCGCTTTATCCAAAAGCTCTCTCCTTTTGATGGAGCCAAAGAAAGACTTTGTTGGCTCGTGGCCAAGGAAAATGTTTTCTGCAACCGTAAGGGAGTCTACCAGACTGAGCTCCTGATATATTGCTCCGATTCCTTTGTGTCTAGCATCGACAGGGTCTTCGATCGTCACATTTTTTCCTCTCACTTGAATAGATCCAGAATCCATTTTGTGGACGCCGGTAAGGATTTTGATTAACGTTGATTTCCCGGCGCCGTTCTCCCCAAGAAGCGCGTGGACTTCGCCCTCGGCGAGTTCGAAGCTTACATTTTTCAGTGCGTGTATGCCTCCAAAAGATTTATGGATTCCTTCGAGTTTCAGCACAGTTTCAGGCACTTCTTACACCCGCTTTCCCAGCAAATCCCGTACGCTCTCTGGCGAAGGGATAGAAGTCTGGGCGCCGGAAGTTGTTGTACTTAACGCTCCAGCTGCATTTGCCCATTCGAGAGACTGTCCAAGGCTTTTACCTTTTGAAAGGGCTGCTGCCAGCGCTCCGGAAAAAACATCTCCTGCAGCAGTAGTATCAACGCAGTTAACTTTGAAGGGATCGAGCTCTATAAAGCAATCTTCATCGAGGCCCACGATGCCCTTTTCACCCAGAGTGACTATCGGCAATCTGAAACCCAGCGACTTGAGTTTCTCAAGAGCATTTCGTGCCGACTCTTTATCGCGTACTTCTATACCGGTGAGTATCCTCGCTTCCGTTTCGTTTGGTTTTATGAGATGAACCAAAGATGCAATGGAAACGGGAAATCCCTGTCTTGGGGCAGGCGCAGGATCGACAATGGTAAACATGCCTTTCTCGTGAGCCAGTTCTATTGCCCTGTAGATAGTCTCTTCTGCTATCTCCATGGTTAGCAAAAGAATTCTTCCCGATTGGAAGAGATCCGAGTTCTTCTCTACATCAGCGGGAGAGAGTAATGCGTTGCTGCCTGGAGTGAATGAAATCGAGTTTTGGCCCTTCTTGTCAACTCGTATCATTGCTATTCCGGCTGTTCTTTCGGGATCTCTGAGAATTCTGGAAGTGTCGACTCCCTTTTCACTCATCAAACCAACCAACTCTACGCTGAATCCGTCACCGCCGAGTTTAGTGAACATCTGAACCTTGGCGCCATTCATTGCAGCCGCAACCGCCTGATTGCCACCTTTACCGCCCGGATAGGTACTGAAGTTGTCAGTAATAACTGTCTCACCTGGCTCTGGAAGGCTCTCCATTACCATAACAAGATCCATATTCATACTTCCCATGCACAGAATCTCTCCGTTGAAGTCGAAATCAACCATCTTTAGCCTCCCTTCGAAGAGACTCGACACTTTTCATGAACTTCTTCACTCTGTCGGGGTCCACAGGATTCTTCCAGTTGTTCTCCTTTTTGAAGTAACTGCCAACAATCGCTCCATCAGAGAATTTCAGTAACTCACTCGCATTATCTTCCGTTAGGCCGCTACCGATTATCACGGGAACACCAACGGTATCGCTGAAACTCCTTACTTTCTCAGCATCGGGTGCTTGTCCTGTTTCAAATCCCGTAACTATTAGTACTTCTGCGCCTTCAGACTCTGCATCGTGGGCCTGTTCCTCCACACTTCTGTCTGAAATGATGAAATGGCTTCCATGCTTGACATTGACGTCGCACATGAACTTGACGTCTTCTGCGCCGAGGAGTTTTCTATATCTTGCGAGTTCTGCCCCGATACCTTCTGTCAAACCGGCGTGAGAAACATATGCATTCACCCATTCGAAGACTCTTATCCATCTGGCTCCTGCTGCAACAGCCGCTGCAAGCGAAACCTTCCCTCCATTGAGATGGCAGTTCACTCCCACTGGAATTCTTACGGCTTCCCGAACCTTCTGAGTCGCCACTGCCAGGGCTGCTGAGGTTTCATGACCGATCTTCTCACCCTTGAGATAAGGGAAGTCCCAGATATTCTCTATTTGAAGTCCGTCGACACCGCAATCCTCCATGGTTCGCGCCTCTTCAACGGCGATCTTGATTATTTCCTTCATTCCAAACCTGGCAGAATCATATCTTGGCGAACCTGGGAGGGGACGCAGGTGTATCATTCCAATAATGGGTTTGTCGATTTCGAATATTTCTTCAAGAACTTCCTTGTTTCTTTTCACGATTACCACCTCTTTGTCTTTCGGCGCAGCTGCAAAACAGTATCCTTGATCGATGAACAGAGAAAATATCTAGAAATCTACTCCGGAAACGAGTATGATGTTCGCGTAGGGAGTGAACTCTCCTGTCTTCACGAACACTTTGACTTCTTTGCCTTGGAGACTGCCATTTAGAACTAGATCCTTAAATTCTGGATGAGGGATATTCTCTTCTACTATGTCGTTCCCCTTGTTCTTGATTTGCGAAACAATTTCCTTCAGTTGTGAATAGATTTCGGGGCTTACCGATTTAGTTTCGTCAGCGATAATTACCTTCTCGATTTCAAGTTCCTCCAGTACGACCTTAACGACATCTACGAACCTGGGGAGATCCCTTCCTACCGATACATCGATGCAGATTGTGTTTTCGTGCCTTGGAAATGGAAACCCTCTGTCTGTAATAACTAACATGTCGCCGTGGCCAAGTCTTGCCACTTCTCTTGCAAGATCGTTGTGAAGAATACCCTTTGTCTTCATTCCTTCACCTCCATTGATTTGTCATATTTCAGTTGATTCCCTCACTATAAGCTGTGAATCCAGCTCCATCTTTCTCGTGTGGACATCTTCCCCACTTTGCTTCTTCATTATCTTCTCAAGAAGCAACTTCATTGCTGCCCTTCCAGCTTCATACTTTGGCTGATTCACAGTCGTCATCGCCGGGATTACTAGTGACGAGTAAAGAACATTGTCAAACCCTGCGATGGAGATATCTATCGGAATCTTTAAACCATGCTGTTTTGCTGCCTCGATTGCCCCCCACGCCATCATGTCATTCCCGGCAAAAACAGCAGTAGGTCTGTTCTTAAGTTTCAATATTTGCTGCTTCATTATCTTGAATCCGTCTTCATATTTGAATCCACCGTAATAGATTCTTATATCTCCTTCGCGTATTCCATCTCTCTCGAGCTCGCTACAGAATCCCTGAAGCCTTCTAACTGCGCTGGGTACGTCTCTTGGTCCTGCTATGCAGGCGAATCTTCTGTGGCCTTTGTCTAGTAAGTGTCTGGCTAATTGAGCAGAACCTTTGAAATTATTCGTGTATATTACGTCAATTAGCGGATTCTCGATTGTGAGATGCCTGTCAAGAATCACCATGGGCATTCCATCTGAGAGATCTGCCAGAAGCCCCTCTTCCATTCTGGGTGCAACATTGATCACACCATCAACTCCGTGGCCAAGGAAGGAAATCAACGTCTCTTCTTCTCTGTAACTCTTTCCGTCGCTGTTGCAAAGAAACATCTGATAATCGTGATCGAGGGCAATGCTTTCCACGCCTCTTGCAATCTCTGCGAAGTACGGATTAGTTATATCTGGAACCAGAAGTCCAACCAGAAATGACTTTCGAATTTTCAGACTTCTGGCAATTTTACTTGGTCTGTACTGAAGGGCGTTTATGGATTCAAGGACAGCGCTCTTCAGTTCAGGACTCACGAACTTCTTCCCAGATATTACATTTGATACTGTGGCGACCGATACTCCAGCATGTTTGGCAACATCTTTCATATTAGCCATTTCATCGACCCTCACTCGATTTCTAGTTAAACGTTTAGTTAATCGTTTAACTACAGTGTATCATGCATGAACTTGTATTCAAAACCCAGTTATGTTTGAATGAAAGCAGTTATCTTTGAAGGAGGGTGATTAAAATAGTTTTGCTAATAAAATCGCAAGTATTCAATGTGGAGCCTGCTTATTTCGACCAGCGGGTGCAGGCGAAATGATAGGATAATTTGAAGGTTTGGCTTTGCAGAAGCAGAAAAACTAGTCAAACGAGAACTGTTAGAAATCGCATTCGGCTTAGTGTTTGTGGAAATTGATCAGATCGTATTATAATGTATGAGGTTTTTGTAGTATTATTGCACAGAAGTCATCGCGGGAGGTGGTTATGTGAGCTCAGAGAAGAGGCTTTACAAGTCCAGAAAGGACAAAGTGATAGACGGTCTGGCTGCAGGAATAGCAGAGTATCTTGGAATCGATCCGGTGATAGTCAGGTTGGTGTTCGTAGCGCTGGTTTTCGCAGGCGGAGCTGGCTTAATAATATACATTATTGGCATGTTTATTGTACCCAGGGCTCCTATAAACAGTGAAAACAATGTTGTAATAATGGATGAGGAAGGAAAGCCGATTGAAGAAGGCGAGAAAGCGGGTATATCCGATGACAAGAGCAAACTGATAATTGCAGGAATTCTCATAGTCTTCGGAATAGCTCTCCTATTGGGATCCTTCACACCGTGGAATATTTTCAGCGGTGTTTTCTGGAAGCTGGTTATTGGAGTGGTTCTGATCGCAGGCGGAGGTTTTGTCATTTACAAATCCATCAGCAGGAGATGATTCTATGAAAATCGCGATGGGACTGATCTTCGTATTAGTCGGGGTCTTGCTTATTTTCGGTTTATTTACCGGTGACACTCTTCTAAATGCTTTTGTCAATCTTGCGAATTACTGGCCGATTATCCTTGTGTTTGTTGGATTTAGTATTCTCTCAAGTATAAAGGGACTGAGATGGATCAGGTATCTGAATGCCTTGCTGATAATAGTCTTTGTGTTATTCATCTTTTTCTGGCCGTCTCCGTTTCTGTCTGGCGAGAGAGCGGTGAAGGATACTGCAACCCTTGAGGCTTTGGAATCATCCAGGAGTATCGAGATTCAGTTAAACCTTGCGATGGCTAACATCACCGTTGAGGCCCTGGAAGAAGAGGCATCGTCAACGGCTGCCGTCATCGATTACACTGTGCGTGGTTCGAATCTCAGGATCGAAGAGGACAAAACTCAGCTATCTCAGAAGTTTGTGATCAGGCCAGATTCAAATGTTTCGTGGTTAGGAACAAGTACGATTGTGATGAAGTTGAACCCCAATTATAACTATATCCTGAAGTTTGATAGCGCGGTTATGAACAGCAGGTTCAATCTGGGAGAACTGAAAGTTGACGAACTGAAACTTAACGGAGCAATTATTAAGGCAGAGCTCGATATGTCTGAAGTTGGACCCACAGACATAAGGGTAAATGCGGCGATAATCAACTCTGAGATTTCTGTCCCGGATAATATCAGATCAATTCTGAGAGCAAACGCCGCGATCAAGAATGTCAAGACGGACCTGCCATACACAGGTACTGGGGAGTATGTATTTGAGGGCGAATCCTTTGACTTCAGCTCTTATCTCTCATTTGAAAGTGCAATCTTGAACCTGAAGGTTTCAGACTGAGGCGATCCTCAGAACTTTGTCGCAGATAGAAATTTCCATGGGAAGACTTCCGATAACTTCTCCGTCCATCTGAATAATGACGTCTCTGTCGCTCCTCACGGAGATGTTTTTGGCTGTCCGATAGCTAACGGTGTCAACTGATAGATGCTCACCGCGGTAGATTTTTGGAAAGTGGTAAAGCAAGCGAAGTTTAGACATCTTTGACACTCCCACAACATCAACAAGCCCATCGTCCACAAGAGCTTTGGGCGCTATTCTCATTCCTCCGCCAAAGTAGTTTCCATTGGCCATTGTAAGAAAGAAGAAACTGCCGGAGACTTCTTCCCCGCCGACAATGTAACTCAAAGGATAGGTCTTTGAGGTTATGTACTCTATCAGAAAGGAGAGTAGATAAGCCATCTTGCCGCTCGTCTTGAATCTTGATTTGTTCATTCTGTCTGTAATTGCGGCATCGAACCCCGCTCCGATGACATTCACTGCATACCTGAGGGACTTGTTGCCCTTGAAGTCCTTGTAGAAAACCTTCAGTAAGTCTACTTCGCGTGTTTTCTTTCCTGAAGCGATCTTGACCATTGCCTTGTAGTCGTGTTTGAGATCGATAGCTCTTGCAAAATCATTGCCAGAACCGATGGCGATGATTCCCACTGAAGCTCCAGACTTGCCAGCGATCATTCCGTTCACAATCTCGTTTAGTGTTCCGTCTCCTCCGACACTGATTATCCTTTCGTAATCAGAGTTTCTTGAAACATAGTCCATAGCATCTCCTTGACACGCTGTCACATGGAGGTCATAGTCACCGATTTCATCACGAATCAATGTAGAGATACTGTTCTCAAAGTCTCTGCCGGCTTCACCGTGGCTAGCATTTGGATTAACTACTACGAGCGTTTTCAATCCGTTTACCTCCGCCTATGCTTCAATGGTAGATTCTATCACAAGTTTTCAGGTCATTGATTCAAGTCTGTGAACTATAAAGGAGGCCACGTCTTCTGCGAAAGTTCCCGGACCGAATCCAGCATCGTATCCCAGTTCTTTTGCAAGCTCATGAGTTATTCTTGCTCCGCCGGCTACCAGGATGACTCTCTTTCTAAGGTTTTCGGCTTCAAGAAGCTCAACCAGCGAAGTCATATTCTTGAGATGAACGTTCTTTGCTGTGACTGTTTGCGATATTAGAATGGCGTCTGCACTGAGTTCGATTGCCTTTGCCACCAGTTCCTCGTTCTGAATCTGACTGCCTAGATTATAGGCATCAATATTCTTGTATCGCTCCAGTCCGTAATGACCTGCAAAACCCTTCATGTTCATTATCGCGTCGATTCCTACTGTGTGAGCGTCAGTTCCGGTACTAGCTCCTACTACAACAATCTTTCTCCTTATTCGCTCTTCAATGAATTTGTCGACATCGTCCATTGACATTTTCTCTAATGCAATCTTTGGGACCCGGATTGATGTGTAGTCTAAAGTGTGGGAGGACTCACCATAGGCGACGAAGAAAGTGAAGTCAGATGTCATCTCCTTTGAAAAAACAACCTGTGGGTTCTTCAACCCCATTTTCCTCATCAATAACTTCGCTGCCTCATCGGCTTCGGGACCAAACGGGACAGGAAGGGTGAAACTCAGCTGAACTTTGCCGTCATTCATTGTATCCCCATATGGAGTTATTCTGCTCAGGTCGATTTTCGAGACTCTCTCCTCTTTATTTACTGAGAAATCATCCATTTTGTCTTCCTCCAAGCATCTTCTCGATAAATGGGTTTCTGTACATGGAAGCTTTTTCGACGACTCCGTCCAGTCCCTTTCCACCATGCTGAGACCGTTTGACATTGGCAAATGTGCCTTTTTCAAGCGCTTCAAACAGACCTACGGAAGCGATTTCTCTAAGTAGGGCCAGAGCTTCGTTGAGCACGGTTGAGGCTCTTGCCTGGATAATGCCATCTTCTTTGAATACTATCTCATCGCCAAGATCACGTAAATTGCTGAAAATGTAGCGCGCATTCTCAATCGCAAGATACCTGTCACTCATGAAAGGAGTGTGAATTGCTTCGGTAAGCATTCCAAGGAGTTGAATGCCTTGATTAGTCATGATGGAAATCACATTGAAAAGAGTATCCTGGGCGTAACCTCTGAAAATGTTTCCTGTCATGAACTTTGTAGGAGGCATGTATTTAAGTGGGGCCTTCGGAAATATCTCCCGGCTCATCTGCGCTTGAGCGAGCTCATACAGGAAGCCGTTTTCTATTGACGGGTCCATTTCAAAGGCATGTCCGAGTCCCATCTGCTCTTCAGGAATTCCGGCCATCAGCGCCAGCCTTTCGTTTATGAACTGGGAAGCCAGAACCGTGTGGGCTTCTTCATAGGCATCGGCAGTAGTCAGGTAGTTATCTTCACCGGTATTGATTATTACTCCGGCGAATCCATTAATAACCCTTGAAAAGTACTGGTCGATTATTGTCCTCTTCATGTTTATGTCTCTGAACAGGATGCCGTAAAGGGCATCGTTCAGCATGACATCAAGTCTTTCAATAGCTCCCATTGCCGCAATTTCCGGCATGCAAAGTCCGGAGCAATAATTGCAGAGCCTGATATATCTTCCTACCTCTTCTCCAACTTCATCAAGCGCAGACCGCATTATTCCGAAATTCTCTTGAGTGGCGTATGTACCCCCAAAACCTTCTGTCGTTGGTCCATATGGAACGTAATCAAGCAGACTCTGGCCAGTAGACCTTATTACTGCCACAATATCTGCTCCCTGCCTTGCGGCTGCCTTTGCTTGTACTACATCTTCATATATGTTTCCCGTAGCTACAATAACGTAGAGATACGGTTTTCTCCCTTCACTAAGTTCACGAATCAAAGATTCGCGTCTTTTGCGATTCGACTGAATTCTCTCAACTGTCTCACTCACCAATTCATCGATAGCGTCGAAAACTTCATTTTGGGGCCTATAATCGATGCTTCTGAGATCCATTCTTCCTCGAGAGATTTCCTCAGCAATCCTCTGCGGAGTTAGGCCGGTTACCAGCAAGGCATTGCCAACAACGTATGCAGCACCTTCCTTTATCAGATTTGCTGATTTGAGGTGATCTACGACAATATTCGGCATCGGAACTCCGTAATCGTCGACTCCATCTATACCCAACAGCCGACAGACCGCTCTCTCGACGCTAACCGTAGTGTGTTGAATAACGAAATCATGAATGTCGCCGGAAATTGTTTCGGCGTAATCCCTGGCCTCCGCAACTTTTCTCTCGTCAAGATTCAATTTCCCTTTCATTCACAACCTCCCTTCATCTTTCTTATGATAAGCTGGATAAACTCCCTGTCAAGTCCCATTAGACGGGCGATTGTTATTGCCTCTTTTGGAAAAGACTCGTTACTTCCCATTTCTACAAGTGAGTGATCCACGTAATAAGAGACATCCCTGCCCTTTTCTTTGATTATCTTCTCGTGATCGACACCTTTAATTATGAACATCTGGGCCTCCTCAATGCCTAGCGCCTCTTCATAGTGAGAAGTGAAAACGGATCGACATTTTTCGCTTCGGTAAAGGTACTCCGCAGAAGCCATGAGAAAGGCTGGTCCTTCAACTGGATTTGTGCTTCTTCCTATTTCGTCGAAAAGAAACAGGCCGCTAGTATCGGAATCGACAGTTTCTATTGCCTTCCTAATATGTTCGATTTCTCCTGCGAACGAAGAAAGCCCGTCAACGAAAGACTGCTTGTCACCGCTGAAATAAATGACCGTATCGTATACAGGAATGAGTGCATTTCTTGCTGGAACAAAAAGACCATGTTGAAACATTGTTTGAAGGAGTGCTACAGTCCTGAGAAGAACGGATTTTCCGGTCATGTTTCCGCCAATGATCACGACTTTCCTTCCCAGCTTCGCTGAAAAGGGCTGGAATTCCTTCCCGCTCAGGTTAAGGGTTCTAGATATTTCTGGGTTTACGAGATCTTCGAACTCATATTCTCCTGAGCTAATATCCGGCTTTCCCAGGCCAAGTTTTCGATTGAGATCAGTGAGAGCGATTGTGAGATCTATCTTTCCAATAACCTCCATCGCTTCGTCGATGGCTTCGCAGTTTCCTAGAAGTCTCTTTGAAAGCCTAGCTCTTACCCTGCTCTCGATCTCGAAGTCTTCCTGTAGGAGCCGGCTAAGTTCCGATTCCTTATCTTCAACTCCGATGCGCTGAAGCCTGTGAATCTCCTTTCTGATTCTGCCCAGAGAATCATCACAGCAGTCGGAAATATAGAAGCTTTCGGTCCCCGAATTGTCTGGATCTAGAATTGAAAACACAGCAGAAAGATCTGGAAGCTGCATCCAAGAAGCACATCTCCCCAGTTCCTCTCTAAGTTTTCCGCACCAATAAGCCAAGCTCTTTATTTCGAACAGCTCAATATCATCCAGAACAAGTCCCGAAGAGAGATTAGAAATTGTACCCCTGATATCTCTGATTCTTGAAAGAATTACTTTGATGGAAGCAAGCTTTTTTCCTTTCTCAGCCATATCAAGCTGTCTTTGATGAGATTCGTTTATCTCGTTTGCGTCGTTCATGAAGTGTAGATTGCGTAGTTGCTCTCTCCCCATGGGAGTTATTGGGTCGATAAGCGAGATTATGTATTCAAATCCGCAATCTAGATCTTTCACTTTAGAATCTCCTCCATAACATTGACAACGGGCACATCAATCTTCTCCTCGAGTGATCTTATCAGTTCTCTTGAATGAAACTTGAATCCTGTTGGAGAAAATGGATTCACAGTTACTGCGATAAGATTGGCAGGATGAAGAACTTCCAGTCGACCGCCAGCTCTTTCATACTTCATCAGGCTTCGTTCGTCGACAAAGATCCGCGAAAAATCCTTCACCACCACTCTCGTTCCTCTTTCTGACAGAGAGAGAAGAACGGAAGATGTCAGCGATCCATCGATGAAGATCGTTTTCCCTGCGATTTTCGCCCTTGGGTACGATGTGGTTAATGCAGAGGAGGACAGTTTTTCGAATGTCCCGCCGTTCTCTATCCACACTCCACCCTCTAGTGAGAGCATGCGATTCAGTAGCTTCGGTTCAGTTGCCTTTAGCGAGATCAACTTGACGGCAAAGAGAGTCTTTCGGCACAATTCCTCCATATTCATTGAAAGTGCCGCACCTGTCGCGAGAATTATTCCGTCGGAAACAAGAGGGGCTCCTGGACTCCTTCGTGACGTCGAACCATCTATCAGAATTCTTTCGCAGCCATATGATTTCAAGATACTTACCGCTTCAAGAAGATACTGCAAAATCGATGGTCCCGATAAAATGACTTTTCCATCGGTCTCGGCTCTTGCAAAAACAGTTTTTCCAAGAGGGGATCTGTAATCCTTCAGATCAATTACGGTAGCTGAAAACTGTCGATTTCGGAAGTCTTTCTCAGACGTTGCAAAATACGTTCCTCTTCTTAGACTTATCTCGGGTTTTTCATTAAGATATATCTGGTCTCTTCTTTCGCCTTCAAGACCGGTCGATGTAACTCCTACAGTAATCCCCTTTTCTCCGAATTCCTTCAGCAACTTGTTCAGCACCACTGTTTTGCCTGTGTTTTTCTCGAGGCCAATTATCGATACCACTCTCAGATTCTCAGTTAACAGCGAAATGCTGGTCGGGCTCTTCATTCTCCCGTGAAAAGCAGGAGGGCCTCACCGTCAACGGCCTTCTCTCCGTCATTTTTCTCGACAGTTGTCTTTACTACCAATCTCTTTTTCTCAGTGATTTTCTCCAGGATCTCTATACTTATCCTCACTTCCTCTTCCAGGAAAATGGGTTTCAGAAACTTCACTTCCTGTTTCATATAGATGGAACCTGGTCCCGGGAATTCATTTCCGAGAATGGCCGAAATTATTCCTACCGAGAGCATACCGTGAGCAATTCTTCTGCCAAACCGCGAGTTTCTTGCAAACTCATCGTCTGTATGAACGGGGTTCCTGTCCCCCGTCAATTCTGCAAAGGAATCCACCATGGCTGAAGTGATTCTTCTATTGGTAGAGAAGCACTGGCCTACAAAGAAATCTTCGAATCTCATCTCTTCACCTTCTTCTCCTTCCACTTCCTTATTCTGTCTCTTCTCTGGAGTGCCGTGGGCTCGAAACTCATCGAATT
>DSBT01000241.1 GCA_011045915.1 Mesotoga infera | reverse complement strand
GTCACTTCGACTGCAGCATGGCAGTATCTTAGCGCCCACTGATGAGCTTCGTTTATCTCGACCGGAATGCCCTTTCCTCCGTTCCAGGCGATCGCTCCCTGATTGTCTCTTATTGCTTCGAGCAATTCACGGTCCGACCTGCCGTCAAGCTGCGAATACCATGTCAAAGGCACGGCCGCCCAGGCATTGTTTATCGTTTCTTTGAAGAGGAGTGAGAACTTCAGAAGATCTCTTGTTCCTGAGTAGCAGCGCATCAAGGGATAGTTCCCTGTTCGGCTTGCCTCATACATTCTTTCAAAATCCTCTCTCGTCCTGAATGGAGCGCCGCCGGCTCCGTCTTCGGAAGAGATCATGTTCTCCTGCTGAAAGAACCATTGCTGGCAGTTCTGATCCGGGGCGAGTGAGATGATATCCAGCAATCCGGATTCGGCGAGGTTCCGGACGGCCATCTCAGTCGCTTCAACTGTCTCCAGGCCTATATGATGCCTTATCAGCGGATAGGGCTTCATAGATTTAATTCTTTCGAGAAGCGCCTGCGGATAGTCGACTTCCCCTTTTGCATCGGTCCTGCCCCTGAGGAACATAACGACTTCTTCCGGCATCTCGCTTCCATCGAAGACCTTCTCGAAAAGACCGCTTCTCTCTGCTATCTCCGCGGTCTCGACCGTTCCACCGAAGATCAGTCTTTTCTCGATACCCCTGTTCTCCAGCGACATCTTAAGCTCTCTGAGAAGTCCTTCGCAAGACTCTTTTCCCAGCCTGTAGCTCACCGCAACGATGTCCGGCGAAGCCTCTTCTATACTATCCAGCAGCTTATCTATACCGATCACGCTTCCGATGTAGATAGTCTCGTAGCCTTCTTTGCCGGCGAGATTAAGGAAATTCAGGATGCCTGCTGTATGAATGTCGCTTCCAATTGCTCCCGCCAAGATCTTCATCTCAGTTCCCTTCCTCGACGTACTCGAGCAGGTCTTCTACAGAGAGTTTGTCTATTCCAAGGTTCTCCAGTGTTCGGCCTTCTTTCCAGAAGTCTCTTCCTATAACCGCTCCGGCTATGTTGATTATCGAGTCTATAATTCTTGTCTCCACTCCAAGTCTCCTTCCAAAACAGCTCATCGGCACCAGGCTCATAGGAACATCCTCCATTATGTACCTGTTCTCAATGCTTATGGGCGCCATAATGCCTCTGTAGCCTTCATTACTGTGAATGGCCGTATAGAGATCGTCGCCTTTGACGTCATAAGCGTAATCGAGCCACTCCCTAGCGCCCATCGCGACAACTCCCAGTTTGCTTGTGACTTCACAACGTTCTTTGTCCAGCTCCTCCAGAACTCTTGCAACAGAAAGGCTTATACCTTCGAGGTAAAACTGGAAATCTCCGTGCTTTGTCTCTATCCAGCCAGCGTTCATCAATATTGCGCCGGGATGAAATACGGCTCCTATGTTGTTGAAACTCGTGTACAGCACGTTCTTCGCCAGTGTAAACTCCGGCATGATCTCGTTGATTATCGGCAGAATTGCCTCGTTGTCCTTTGAAGGAAGCACGGAAACGGGAACAGCGTTCTTGATTCTGAATATCTTTACCATCCCCGGGCCGGAAATACGTGAAGCGAAGACGAAGGTTTGGGCCTCGGCAATTACTACTTTCTCTCTAACACCCTTCTCCCTGAATATCTTGTCAAACTCCAGCGCCCCTCCGGTTCGGCCCGGATTCAGAACTATAATTTGCCCTTCCGTAACGCAGTCGGCCAGACCGGCCGCAATCTGAGCATGAGCAAAGGCAGGCACGACCACCATTATCGCCTCCGCGCCATCTATTGCCTTCTTCATATCAGTTCCTACGTATCTCAATCTGGCTTTGCCGCTCGACTCGCCTTCGACCCTGATCTTTCGGTCGGTCATTATTGGCGAGATCCTCTTCTGGCTCCTGTTATAAAGCGAGACATCGTGGCCTCTCATAGCCAGAACTGCCGAAAGAGCCTGTCCGCCATTGCCTGCACCAACTACTGCTATCTTCATAGAACCACCTCCTCAATCCCCTTGTCTAGAAAAGAAAAAAACAATACGAAATAATAAGCTCTGAAGCCGAAACTTCAGTTCGTATTCCGATTATACAAGAATCTCCTTTGTGAACTAAGTGAAGGCAGTGTCTCGCGCGATATGTGACGAATGCACATAATTGGCTGCAGAAGTTAAGT
>DSBT01000240.1 GCA_011045915.1 Mesotoga infera | reverse complement strand
CCAGATATCATCTTTTCCCTTTCTGGAGCTGCGAGAGTTCATCTCGATGACGGGAGATCGGGACTATTGTGATCGTGATTGAGTATTGCAGCTATTCGAGGTAGTGTCTTTATTGATCCTATCAGAATTCTTCAGACCCTTCCTGACTTCTTCAAGCATTTCACTCGTCAATGTTTTCAACTTCAATAGATGAATAGAAACGGCAGTGCCAACTCCGACAAGAATTGCCGTGACGGCGGCATTCGATATCAGTATCATTGTCAAGGTAAGAGTGGACCACAGCAAAGCAAGTGCAAGATTTCTTGCTCTCCTCCTTACTGCTCGGAAATGTAGATAACTGTAGATATACGCACCGAATAGCTTATGGCCGATCAACCATCGGTACAGCGTCTCTGAGCTTCTCAGGTAGCAAAATGCCGCCAACAACAGAAAAGGAGTTGTTGGCAGCAATGGAAGAACTATTCCGGTTATACCAAGAAACAGGGAACCCGATCCTGCAATTACCAGCAAAACTTGTTTAAGCCTCACAAGTTACCATTCTTATCGCTCAATATTTGGCTACTTACCAACTTCGTCCAGCGAAATCCCCAGAGCCTTCGCAACCCCCGCTCCATAAGCGGGATCGGCTTTCAGGCAGTTTCCAATATGTCTAATCTTGATTTCCTTTGGCGAGTCTCCCATGTTTCTTGCTGTGTTCTCAAACAGAACTTCCTGCTGCTCTGGAGTCATAAGATTGAAGAGTTTTCCAGGCTGGGTGTAGTAATCATCGTCATCTTCTCTGAAGTTCCAGTTATCGGCGGCACCCTTTAGCTCTAGAGGGGGTTCTTTGTATTCAGGTTGCTCAGCCCATGCTCCGTAACTATTGGGTTCATAGCCTATCGTGCTTCCTGCATTGTCATCTACTCTCATTTGTCCGTCACGATGATAACTATTGAAGGGGAACCGCGGTCTGTTAACCGGAATCTGATGATGGTTTACCCCTAGCCTGTAACGCTGGGCGTCGCCATAGGAGAAGAGCCTTCCCTGAAGCATCTTGTCTGGAGAGAAACCTATTCCGGGAACAATACTTGCCGGATTGAAGGCAGCCTGTTCAACATCAAGATAGTAGTTTTCGGGGTTCTTGTTCAGCTCGAAAAACCCAACCTCGATAAGCGGGAACTCTCCTTTGTACCAAACCTTTGTCAGATCGAAGGGATTGTACGGCATTTTATCGGCCTGTTCCAGCGTCATAACCTGAATATACATGGTCCATCTTGGAAAGTCGCCTCTCTCTATGCTCTCGAAGAGATCGCGCTGGTGGCTCTCCCGATCTTTCGCGACTATGGCTTCCGCTTCGGCATCGGTGAGATTCTTTATTCCTTGTTGCGTCTTGAAGTGGAACTTCACCCATATCCTTTCGTTGTTGGCGTTTATCATGCTGTAAGTATGGCTTCCGTAGCCGTTCATGTGTCTATACGAAAAGGGAATCCCTCGATCGCTCATTGTTATTGTTACCTGATGAAGGGCTTCGGGAAGTGAAGACCAGAAATCCCAGTTATTCTTCGCACTCCTCATGTTGGTCTTCGGATCACGCTTGATAGCATGATTCAGATCGGGGAACTTGAGAGGGTCCCTCAAGAAGAAGACAGGCGTGTTATTGCCGACTAAATCCCAGTTGCCTTCCTCTGTATAAAACTTCATTGCGAAACCTCTTATATCCCTTTCGGCATCGGCGGCGCCTCTCTCTCCGGCTACCGTGGAGAATCTGACAAACATATCAGTCTTCTTGCCTATCTCTGAGAAGACCTTGGCTTTGGTATACTTTGTGATGTCGTGGGTAACGGTAAGCGTTCCAAAGGCTCCAGAGCCTTTTGCATGCATTCTTCTTTCCGGAATAACTTCTCTGTCGAAATGGGCCAGCTTCTCAAGATACCAGACATCTTGCAGCAGCATCGGACCTCTCGGACCGGCAGTCATTGAGTTCTGATTGTCGACCACGGGCGCTCCCGCTGCCGTGGTCATTTTCTCTTTCTTTGGATCTTTCTCCATTTTTTCCTCCATTCTTGATCGTCCGGCAAAAGCGGACATCGTAAGGTTTATTTAAGGGGTTGAGGTTCTCAAAAGATCTATAATAAGGAGAGTACGCACATACTGTTCTCGCCCACGATTTCGTAGAGGCAAACTCTGACCAGTGCAAGTCGGATTCAGGAGACAAGATTGTCTTGGAATCTTACTAGTTTAAATTATTCTAACATGAGATACTGCGAAAACTCGTATTTGCAGCACTCTGAAGTGCAATGACGGCTATTAGTCACATTGTTTCTCCGCATTGGATATGCGGCCAGCTTTAAGGCTTTCAGCAATATGATTTGGATTCTGATATGATTTTATTGAGGTGATTGAATGTTCACAGTACTCTCAAAAGAGCGAATTTCGCCGGATACCTATGACATCTGGCTTTCTCATCCTGAGATCTATAAATACGCAAAGCCCGGCCAATTCTTAATAATAAGGATAGACGAATACGGTGAGAGAATTCCTCTCACAATTGCGTCAGCCGATAAAGGAAGGGTAAGAGTTATTGTGAAGGCCGTGGGCAAAACCACCTACAAGCTCTGCTCTTTGAGCGAGGGCGAATCAGTTGCTGATATAGTAGGCCCTCTCGGAAATCCCAGCGAGATAGAAAAACTTGGAACGGTCTGTGTGGTGGGCGGCGGTGTAGGCATTGCGCCGTTGTTTCCCATTGCCAGGGCCCTGAAAGTGGCAGGAAATGAGGTCATAGGAATACTGGGCGCTGCAAAGAAGGAGCAGCTGATAATGCTGAATGAATTCAGGCCTTTTCTTGACAGGCTGTACATAACGACCGACGACGGTTCCCTCGGTTCAAAAGGAACGGTAACAAATCCTCTCAAGGAAGTTATCAAGGAGCGTCCGCCTGCTTCAATCTGGGCTATAGGACCCATGGT
>DSBT01000239.1 GCA_011045915.1 Mesotoga infera | reverse complement strand
GACACGCCGATTCCAGCAATAGCCAACGCGATTTTCGATGCTACCGGCATCCGCCTGAGACACGCTCCTTTTAAGAGTGAACGGGTTCTTTTCGAGATACTGAATATGGAGGTGTGAAATGAAGAAGCTGCTTGCATCTGCTTTTGCTGTTATACTTTGTTCGGCAGCCTTAAGCATAACTTTCTGGGTGAGCTGGGAAGGCGAGCCCTTCTACAGACAGGCTGCAGACGATTTCTATAACCAGACAGGCATACCTGTAGAGATCGTTTACTTCCCCAAGATCGAGGAAAAGCTGAATATCAGTCTTAAGACGGGTGATTTGCCAGATGCGGCTTTGATAAAAGATACATATATCGGGGATGTTTCCTCTTCAAACATGAGCCTCCCCATTCCGCAAGATGCGCTTAAAGACTACCCGGAAAGATATCTCAATCCATATGTCTGGAACGGTGTTGTCGGAGCAGTTCCCTACTATGCGGACAGTCAGGTTGCCTTCGTCAATCTAGACGCCTTTGAAAAAGCCGGATTGAGTCTCGAAGAGAGACTTGATTTTGGTCAATTCGAATTGATAAAGGAGAGACTCGCCGGCGTTGTCGATTACCCGATAGCATTCGATTTCACATCTCCTTACATAATGTTTCCGTACGTATCTGCTTTGAATTCCGAGGAAGAGACGGAGAATCTTCTTGTGGGATCTCACGGGAGTATAGAAGTTGTATCGAAGGTTAAGAAGTATTTCGACGAAGGGACTATCTCGAGGCTAGAGAGAGCTGCAATGAACGGCCTTTTCAGACAGGGAAAAATCGGCATAATGCTCCAGGGAAGTTACATGGCCGAGAAATTCAGAGAAAAGGGGCCGAGATTCGCAATGCTGCCTTTTCCCGATCTCGAGGGCATAGAGATCAAAGGTGTAATAGACTCAAAGGGCTTTGCTCTTTTCAATGGAGAAACCCGCGACCAGTGTCTGAGTTTCATTAATTTCCTTAACGAGCACAGCAGGGAGTTTTTCGTTCAGTGCGATAAATACCCGCTCTTTTGTTCCGACTGGCTTCACGAACTGGAAGAGATCATAGACGAAGGAAGATTTATGCCCAATCGTCCCGGGTACCAATCCCTTTTGTTTGAAGCCCTGGAACCAGCTTTGCAGGCTATATATAGTGGCGCTATGACGGTCGATCAAGCCCTGGAAGGCGCGCAGTCGTATATTGAATCTGTTTGGTGATATGTCGGTTGTAATACCGATCTTCTTTGCCCTGGGCCTGCTTCCCTTCATCTTGAGAAGAAAGTGGCCCATGGCGCTCCCGGTAGCTTTTATTCTGTCAATCGCTACCATTGCGCCGATAGCGTGGGCTCTCTATGTCTCCTTCACAGAATATGGAGTCTTCCAAACGGCTCCGGTTTTTGCCGGTCTGAAGAACTACGAAGCAGTGATTCGAGATTCCGGCTTCAAGCTTTCCCTAAGACTGACGGCTTTGTGGTCAACTCTTAAGACGACAATGGAGATCTCGATTTCCTTTTTCATTGCGCTCAGGCTGAGAAGGGCGACAAGACGTAGTAAGGCGGCTCTTCTTCTGCTGGGGGTCGGCTGGTTCATACCTTCCTTCATAACCGTTTCCGGGTGGAGGGCCTTCGTCCAGGGATACGGCGGATATTCTTTATTGAACACTCTTTTGGGAACGGAGATAGATGTGACGCTGAATGCCTTCCAAGCATTCGCTTCCTCCCTTCTGGTGAGCGTGTGGCTTTCGATACCGCTGTCGACAATGATCATTCTGGGCATGCTTGGAAGAGTCTCCAGAGAACTGGACGACATAATGAAGATCGATGGAACGGGGGACGTAGCTACTTCAAACATACTCTTTGGAGAGATAAGGTATCTGCTGATTCCCTATTTCCTGTTCCAGCTGGCGAGATCGATGAAGGAATTCACTTCGGCCTTCCTTATGACGGGAAATGGTCCTCTGCTACGCGAAGGGTTTACCCCGCAGACTCTTACCGGCTCGACAACCTTTCTGGGAATAGTGCTGTTCAGAAAGTTCAACACTGCAAAGGATTACGGGCTTCTCTCTACCTACGCAGTGTTCGTGGGTATCTTTGCGATCATCTGGATCCTTGGCGCTCTCTTCTCGAGAAGCGAGGTTCCTAGGAGACACAGGCAGGTTCTCTTTCTTAGCGGCGCCGCCCATGTCTTTCTCGGGCTTCTGACCGGCTGGAACTGGTACATAATTCCCATGGTCGTAGGCTACTCGATTCTCCCTCTGATAATACCCCGCTTCAAGAAGAGCTTCCGGGTACTTGTAGGGGTCCTCCTGATGTACGAAGTCGTATTGAGTATCTTCAGTGTGGCAGAGAGGGGCATAAGCGGAATCATTCCAGCGTCGCTGCTGAGCGTGCCGATGATCCTGTTCTCTTTGAGATACAGACTCCCGCAATTTGATTTTTCGGTGCCCGAATGGCTGAAGAGAGTTCTACTGGTGGTCTGTCTGCTTCCCACAGCCGTTGTGGTCCTGTACATCCTCTTTCTCTCTTTTGCTTTCGACTCCAGTATACTGCCTTCTCTAACCCTGCCGACCCTCTCGAACTATTCGAGAGTCCTCTCGGACGGACTTCTGTCAAATATCCTCAATACGATCGGAGTCTCTTTCTGGGCCTTTGTCATGGTGCTTCTGGCGGGAATCCCCTTTTCCTATCTCCTCGCAACAAAGAGAACTCCCTTCGTGAACGGAATAGCCGCGGTGATACTTTTTGGAAGCCTGTACACTGGAATGCATACATTGCTTCCAATGTATTTCGTCTTCGAAAGGCTGGGAATTACGGACAGTCTCTTTGGTGTGGGAATGGTCGTTTGTATCCAGTCGCTGCCGCTCACAATACTGCTTCTCGGTTCGTTTTTTTCCTCGATTCCAAAGGAGCTTCGGGAAGTCTCTCTGATTGAAGGACTGTCGGAAACAGGCTATTTCTTGAGAATTGTGATTCCTCTTTCATTACCCGTAATTGGCGGCCTGCTGACATACGTTCTCGTTTCGTCGTTTAACTCATTCAGTATGCCTTTGATTCTGCTGAACAGCCAGGAACTAATGCCGTTCTCTCTGAAGATCTATGGCTATGTGGGAGAAGTCAGAAGCTTCTACACCTCCTGGAATCTCTTTGGAGCCGCCTCAATAATCGGGATATTACCGCTGTTGCTATTCTTCAGAAGCTCATTAAAACTTATCTACAGCTCGAATCTCCGGGATCAGGGAATAGAGTACGATTGAATCTTCATAACCGAGACCGGGAAAGAATTCGAAATTTACGTTACAATATGAATGGTGGTGAATTCTTTTGAAAATACTTTTGACTAACGATGATGGAATCCAGGCGACTGGAATAAGATCTCTAGCAAAGAGACTCTCAAGGTCTCACGAAGTAACGATATTTGCACCCGAGAGCAATCGAAGCGGGGTAAGTCACTCAATAACCTGGTTGACTCCAGTGAGGATACGGGAAACAAATACTATAGAGAATGTTTCCTCGTTCTGTACTAGCGGGACACCGGCCGACTGCGTTATTGCAGCGACTACAATCAAGGGCATCAACAGCTTCGACCTCGTTGTAAGCGGAATCAATCACGGCCAGAATCTTGGCGTGGACATAAGGTATTCCGGTACGCTTTCTGCAGCGCTTGAAGCGAGAACTCAGGGTATCCCGGCGATGGCGATCTCCATTGTAAGTGAGGAGAATGCTGACTTTATCGCAGCCGTAGACTTTTCTGAGAACTTCGTGAGGGAGTACAACTGGAACAAGCTCCCGAGACATACCGTTCTTAACGTTAACGTGCCTGCGATACCAAGAGACAAGATCCGGGGAATCAGTTGCACGAGACCGGGCGGTCTCATAAAAAGGCGTTGGTTCGAGAAGAAAGTGAACGAGTGGGGTGAAGAGGAGTACTGGATGCAAAAAGAGATCCTTCACGATTCCCATGAGGAGGATCTTGACTACGTGAACGTAAACAAAGGCTTCATATCTGTGAGCCCGATCGACTTCTTCGGATCCTGCGAAGAGAGTTTCAGGTTATCCCTGGAAGAAGATCTGAAGATATTTGAAGCGCGCTGGTTAAACAAAGGCAACGAGAAATTCTCGATGGCTTCTTTCGAACAATAGACTTTATGAGCGAGAAACTCAGAATCGCAAGAAGCTAAAGAATCTCCCGCAACCAATCTTAAGACTGAATTCTGACTTTCCGCCAAATGCCATGGAAGCGGAGAATGTTATCTCCTGCTTCTCGTCGGGGCTGTAATGGAAGTTCAGAGAGAGCCTGGTTTTTCTGGTGATCGGTTGTGCGAGTCTGTACCAGTCAAATTCAAACGGTTCCCCGTAGAAATTTTCTATCCTATAGGAACCCTGCCTTATATATTCAATGCGCAATTCCGTGAAAATCTTACGTGTTTCATAAGAAAGGGCGAGAAGGTCAAGTGAGATATCGGGACCGTACGGAAACCCGTAGAAGCCGTTTATTACGAGGTACGCGCCCCCCTCTATGTCGTCTGCGTTGAAGCGGATCGGGTTTATATACTTCCCTTCCTCAAACTCTCTATTATAGAGATACGGGGTACTGTGATAGTGCTCGTACTTCAGCTTCAACCCACCTGATTTATTGAAAAGAGTCTTCTCCCTGAGACCGAACTGTTCGTCCCACAACACGGGTCCCACGTAATCATTTCCATCAATTAAAGCCGCTTCCCCTCCAAGATACCATCCCAACGAAGTGGGGTTTTCCGTTCTATCTCCGGGGATCAATATATCATCGGCATAGAGCATGCCGTACAGCTCCAGAATTCCTATCCTGGATTCGACGAACAAGCCGGCGTTGACGTTGGAGTTTTTTGCATAGTTGTTGTGAAAGACCATAAAGGGACCTATGTCTCTCAGGTCGGGAAATGTATTGCTGATGAGATTCGTCTCGACGAAACCGATTCTTGTGGAACTTCCCTCATAACCGACGCTGTGGCCGATGAGGGTTCTCGGGCTATCAAAGATTGAACGGTCAGAAGATATGACGAAGAAACTGTAAAAGTACTTACCGGATAAAACGTCCGCGCCAAGATCGAGCCACAGATGCTCGAAATAGGGCACGGTCTCCGAAAGCACAAAATTGTATGTCGCGGGACCGAAGTGAAGTCTTCGCTTACCGGCAGAAATCCTCAAGAAATCATTTTCAAACTCGGCAAAGCCAACCCTGGGGAGATCTGTATCTATATAGAGAGTATAAGCGTTGTGCCTGATCGGGAAGTTTGACCAGCTTCTACCTCGAAGAAAAGAGGTTATGTCCTGCCTGAAGTCGAGCCTGAACAATGCCCGATAACTGCTTCCAGATAACTCCACGCCGGCCGATGCAAATGCCGGATAAGAGAAATAAGTGCGCAGATCATCGAAGTCAGGTTGATATTCTCTATCGTGTACTGTGTAGTTGTTGAGGGAGAGAACAGGATAAATGCTCAAGAAAAGCCCGGTCTTGGCACACAAGCCAACTGAAATGGCAATAAG
>DSBT01000238.1 GCA_011045915.1 Mesotoga infera | reverse complement strand
ATTCCAACGCTCTTCGCATAAGGTGTAACATCAATCATGCCCCCGTCTATTACATGAATCTTCGAGGAGCCGAGTGATGCTTCTCCGATGCTCATTGATAGCACCTCCATAATAGTGTTATTATTACCATAACATCATAGAAAGAAGGTTGCAAAGGCAAACAAGAGACTCTCCGTTTGTCTGGAGCTGTTTAGGCCGGTATTTCTGACAAAGCCTCTGAAAAGCGTCGCAATTCGAATCTTAATCGCCGATTATTTTTATCAGAACTCGCTTTCTTCTCATACCGTCCAGTTCATAGTAGAAGATCTGCTCCCACGGTCCAAAGTCCAGTCTTCCCTCAGTAACGGCTACTACCACTTCCCTGCCCATTACTGTCCTCTTCAGGTGGGCGTCTGCATTGTCTTCGAATCCGTTGTGTTCGTACTGCGAGTATGGTTTCTCGGGCGCAAGCTTTTCAAGCCATTTCTCGAAGTCATTATGAAGCCCGGATTCATTGTCGTTGATGAACACGCTTGCAGTTATGTGCATTGCGTTCACGAGCAGAAGTCCTTCCTGGATTCCGCTTTCTTTGAGCGCTCTTTCGACATCTGGAGTGATATTGATTATCTCTCGCCTGGTCGCGGTGTTGAAGAAAAGTTCCTTCCTGTATGATTTCACATCCTTCACCTCCTAATCGATTAAAACACGTAAGGAATTAGCCGCCACGTCTTCTTGCAGTAATCCCTATAAGCATCTCCGAAGATGTATTCGAGATTCCTTTCCTCCACGGCGATTCTGTACAGGATGCCTGTCGTCGGGAGTATGAAAGAGAGGATCGAACTGAGCGGGTAATCGAAGACGAGCGCAAGACCCAGAAAGCCTGCTATCTCTGCGGCATAGGCAGGATGACGGATTACTCTGAACAGTCTGTCGGTCCTGAGCTGTTGATTGGGAAGAGCCCCCACATCGATAGCAAAGGAAGAGCCCAGCTGCCTGACTACAAGGAAACGGACCACAACCGCGAAGATCATCGATGCGACCCCAACCCATCTATAAGGACGGAACGGCATCATGAACGCTTCCTTTGAGCCGCCGTCGACAGCCACCGCTCCAAACATGCCAGATAGAACGAAAGCAAGCATTATGTACTTCGATCGCTTCCCCTGAAGCAGCCCGCTGATTTCTCTATTATGAAAGAAGAAGAGATATACGTCAAATCCTACCCAGAAAAGCAGAACGATAAAGAAACAGATCTGACCAAGCATTCCGCACCCTCCGGAGTAAAGTGAAATACCGATAAATTCTAGCATCGGGGTAGGCGCAAAAAGATGCCGCCCTGGAGACTTCCAGCAAGAACGGTTGTAACGTATTCGTCTTAAATAATCTTGATGGTGGTGAGGATATAGTAAAATCTTAATACAGGTGGTGATGAGATGATTTTTGGGTTTGAAGATACGGTGCTGTTTTTTCGATTTGAAGATGGAGAGGATTTCATCCACACTCTAGTACATACTCTGACGGAGAACAACCTGGATTCACTTGTTGTTATCAGCGGAATAGGGATGTTTAGAGATTTCGAGATCGGCTGGTACAACGTTTCGAAGAAGCAGTACGAAAAGGAGATGATCTCTGTTCCACATGAGCTAATTCACGTATCGGGAAACATATCGTTGAAGGGTAATTCACCATTCCCGCATCTTCACGTTGCCTTAGCCGGACCTTCGAGAAGCGCAGTCGGCGGCCACCTGTTCGGAGGAACAGTGTGCAATACGACGGAGCTCTTTGCCGTCAGGACCGGTGATCTGAAACTTGTCAGAGATGCTTCCGGCGCCGCAACGCCTCTGGAATTCAGAAAGTGAGTCCATCGAATTGAGATTCCTTCACTGCTCGGATATTCACCTGGGGAGAAGACCGATCGGCTCCCCGAACAGCCCGTATTCGTCTGCAAGGTATGAAGACTATTTTTCGGCCTTCGATTACGTTGTCGAATGGGCCGT
>DSBT01000237.1 GCA_011045915.1 Mesotoga infera | reverse complement strand
TCTATCTCTTTATTTGCAGCCTGAAGCTCTTTGTTCTTCCGCGCTAGCTCCCTCGTAAGTGATGCAAGCTCATCCGTAACTTTCGACATGCTCTCCATAATGTCTCCGGCAGAGAGGCCGATCTTCACGCCCAGAAACAGCCTCCTTGACTCGTCGACTAGCATGACAAATCCGCTCACTAGATGAATGTTCGATCTTGAATCGTTAAGACCGATTCTTACAGGCTTCGCTCCGTGTCTCTTCAATAGAGCTTGGGAATTGTCCACAACAAGATCGCATATATTCTCACCTTTGAGAGCATCGCTTTTCTCGACTAGAGAAATCAGAGAGGGGCTGTGATCGACGATGTTGCCTTCGTTGTCAAAGAGAATAAGGATTGCTCCAGATAGATTCTCGAGAACGGAAAAGAAATCATCTCTATTCGAAAGGATAGCCTCTCTTAGCTCATTCACGCTCTTCCCACCATTGCTTGGCAAGCTCGATAGCCTCAACGGCCGATTCTGCAGTTCCATCGGCGCCCAGTCTCTTCCAGAGGTCCTCTGATTCGTTGATTACAAGACCTCCGACCATGATCTTCATTGTTTCGAAGTCACTGTCATAGCGAACGGACTGAATCAGCTTTTTCGTGAGATCGAGATTGAAGGACATCGTAACGGAGATCGCCAGTAGAAAAGGTAGATTCTTCTTCAGATGCTTAAGCACTTCAGACACCGGTGTGTTTACTCCGAGATAGCTGACATTCCAGCCGCTCAACTCAAGAAGATCGGCAAGTATCCTTGCTCCAAGCTCGTGGTATTCGTTTTGCGAACTGAGCACGACGGCCTTTCTTCTGGGGTGCGAAGGCACGGTCTCGATCATGCTGTAAGTGCTTGCCATAAGCCTGTTCATTAGCGAGGTGGCGAGATGTTCCTCGGCGACTGATATCTCACCGGTCTGCCACAGGTAACCTATTTCATACATCGCCGGCTGAACTACCTTCAGATAAAAATCAGCGAGCGACTTCTCATTGTTTATCGAGCGGTTAGCAATCTCTCTAAGCTTTCCGTAATCGCCTGTGAGCAGGGCTAGGACTGTTTGCCTTTCGATGGCCTTCCAGTCCTCACCAACCTTCATCTGGATCAGACCCTCTTGAGCATGCTCTACAGCCGCATTATGCGAATCCAGCATTGCCCGATATACCTCGATAACTTGAGCGGCGCCTTCCGGACTTAGAAATTCATTTATCGCCTTCATCCAAGCTTTCAAGACTTCGGGAAAGAAATCGACCGAGAAGTTTCTCGAGGTGTACGTCTTATAGACCCAGGGCAGAGTCTTCGCAAGAAGATCGTAGTCGTTAAGCTTAATCACGTTTGAAATGAATCGGAGATGATTCGAGTTGTTGTCATACATTATGTATAGCGGATTCATGCCGAGAAGCTCAGAAATGTCCTCTCTTTCCGCCATAAGCTCATTGACCCTCTTCAGCATCTTCTCTCCCTGAGACTCGTACTCCATAGCCGCCGAGGCTGAAACACTCAGATTCTTTCCAAAATCATCCGATACTCTCTGCATATAAACACTCCCCAGGTGATTTAATCGCATTTCAGCATATTCCGCATACACATTATAAACTACTGAGACTGTCTTCAAAGAAATTCTTGAGTCACTCATCTCAGCTTTGCTGATCCGATGTATAGAAAATTCTAAATATCCGGCTCAAAGTTTTGATAGCCGAACCTTACGCTTAGAACTGAAACGCGACCTCCGCAAGGGGCTTGAAGATGTCGGCGCATTCCCGAAAGAATTCATTTACATGTCCAATTGGTTTCAGTATAAGATATAAGACCACAATGTACTTCTCAGTAAACATCTTCCTCTGAACCAGACTTTCTTCGACTCAATTCTGAAATCTCTTCGACCAGAAATAGCCTACCGTCTCTCCAGCTTAATTTCCTATACTTCAACGCGTATAATTTAACTTTCGACTCCAGTCGTATGATCTATATGGGAGGTGAGAGAATGAAACGTTTCTTCGTACCGCTCGTGATTGTTGTTCTGATCTTTCTTCTTTCGGGATGCATATGGGGAGAAAAACCTCTTCCAAAGATAGCCCTTATAGATGACTCTCATGCAAACAGATTTGGAGGGGAGGAGAGCGAGTTTTTCGATGGCATAATCGCTATTCTCGCGTCCAAGGGTTTCGACTACAAATACTCCTCTGTGGTAGGGTTTGAACCGCAGAACTACGCTATCGTAATCCTTTCAATGCCCGGCGCGAGTTACTCCACTTCGGACATAGACAAACTGGAAACACAATTAGGGCTCTTCCTCAGATTATATGAACTAACTCATGATCACCTTCACTCGCAATAGTTCAAATGAACATCTCCCGTACATTATCCGCTTAATCACCTTAAGCTTGTTTATGACGCCTTCTATGACT
>DSBT01000236.1 GCA_011045915.1 Mesotoga infera | reverse complement strand
GAGAACGCATAGAGTGTTACGTATCGTATCCCTAAATCGGCACACCAACGAGAAGCCGAATCTGCAACTTCTGCCCCTTTCTTATGTCCCTCGATTCTTTCAAGTCCTCTTTTCTTTGCCCAGCGGCCGTTTCCATCCATAATAAAGGCAACATGAACGGGAAGTGCCATCAAAAGTCCATAATCTCCTTGCTCTTCTTTTCGAAAGCATTATCCATCTCTTCTATATACTTATTCGTGAGATCTTGAATATCATCCTCAAATTTCTTTAGGTCGTCTTCAGTCATCTCTGAGGCCTTCTCCAAATCCCTTGCTTCCTTGATTGCATCTCTTCGAATGTTTCGAATTGCTATCTTCCCCTTCTCGGAGTTGTCTCTTGCAAGCTTTACCCATTTCTCTCTCTGTTCCGTTGTCGGTATCGGGAAATTCAGTTTGATGTTGACCCCGTCGTTGATTGGTGTAAGATCGAGCTTGGAGCCGAATATTGCCTTCTCTATCTGGCCCAGAACTGTCTTGTCCCACGGCTTGATTATAAGAGAGCGGTCTTCTGTCGCTGTTACCGTTGCCATCTGATTGATCGGAGTCGGGACACCATAGTAGTCGACTTTTACGGACTCAAGAAGGGCAGGAGAAGGTCTGCCCGTTCTCATCTGACTATACTCTTCGACGATCTTTTCGACGCTCTTCTTCATTTTGCTTTCAGCTTCTTTCAGCAGGCTACTCATGATCTTCCTCCCTTTCATCCGTTTGTCAACGGAATTATATCATGTAAGCCGTTCCCTATTGGCAGCGACAGAACTCCAAAAAGGTTTGTTAGTTGAATTGGGTAGTCTATTCTGGTAAAATCATACAGGTGCTCTAACCATGACAGGAGGTATGTAAATGTTTTCAATCCTTAGTTTCATAGCATATGCCCCAGCAGGAGATGTTGCAGCTCCTACGGCAGATGCAGGGGCTGCGACCAGCGGGGGCTTCTCAGGGATAATCATCTGGCTAGTCCTAATGGTTGCTTTCTTTTATTTCTTGATTATTATGCCTCAGAGGAAGAGGGATAAGCAGTTCAAGCAGATGATGGAGAAGCTTAAGGTTGGTGATAAAGTCGTAACGGCCGGCGGAATAATCGGGAAGATTACCATGATAAAGCCCGATAGCCTGAGGATCAGGACCGGCACCGGTACGGAACTGGACGTTACAAGAAAGGCGATCGCTGTTGTAGTGAACAAGGGCGAGAATGAAAAGGAAGAAGTAGAACCAGATGTAAACGTTAAGCAGTAACAGTTTTAGTAATATTCGTAGATATTGGAAGGGGGTGTCTGTCCGAGTTTTTCGGGCAAAGTCCGTATGAGAGCAAACCAAAAACGCTTGATCGTTACCGTAGTGGTTTTGATAGCAGCATTGCTTCCGCTGCTCATACCTCACGGTAGTGCACCAGCCGAAAGCAGCTTCATGGATAAGCTAGCTGCAAACATCAAGTTAGGGCTTGATATAAAGGGTGGAGCTCTTCTTGAGTACCAAATGCTTACTGATGTCTCGGATTCAGAGATGAATGCACTTGCAGACAGAGTTATTGAGGTCTTGAGGGCAAGATTGGATGCTGCGGGTTTCACTGAAGCGACAGTCGAAAAAGTGACCGCAGGAATTTCCTTTGGAGAGGATATTCCACCTGTAAGAGTAAGGGTCCAGATTCCTGGTATTACAGATGTTTCCAGAGCGGAGAACCTGGTCGGAAAGACCGGTAGGCTTTACTTTGCCGATGTTCTGGCGATAGAAACGTCGGTCTCGACTCCCTCTATCCCGGCAGGAATGTCCCTGGAGATAAGCAGAAGAAAGCTTCAGGGAGCCGAACCTTATTGGGTTAAGGAACTTCACTACGGTGAGTACGTCGGTGGAGTGCAGAACAACACATGGTATTTCATCAGCCCGATGGTGAGCGTAGGTTCAAGCTACGCAGAACTTGACGGAAGTGTAGTTACCGATGCCAAGCCCCTCGTCAACAACCAGCCAAGGCCCGGTCAGGGAAGATTCATGGTTTCTCTGAAGTTCAGTTCCGAAGGGGCGAAAACCTTCAGAGATATCACGTCTGTAAAGTCGACTTATGCCGACACGGATATGAAGAAGAGACTCGCGATCGTCTTGGACGACAGGGTAATTATCGCGCCTCTAGTTCAATCCCAGATTTCTGATGGGAACGCAGTGATTGAAGGACTGAACACGATTGAAGAGGCTAGAGAAGTCTCGATTTTGGTCGGAAGCGGAAATCTTCCTGTTGATCTTGCGTCCTTCAACAAGAGGGTT
>DSBT01000235.1 GCA_011045915.1 Mesotoga infera | reverse complement strand
GAGAAATCGATTCATTGCTTACCGACGGGCTTAACACAGAGAATCATGAACTGCTGAGCCTTATAGATAGAGAGACAGGCAAGAAGATAGGTTATCTCTGGCTACATGTTTTCTCCGCTACGGAAAATAAGGGATTCATCTATGATTTCGTGATCGACAAAGAATTCAGAGGAAAGGGTTACGGAAAGCTGAGCCTCGAAGCGCTTGAAGAATATGCCAGGGGGCTTGGAGTAGAACAGCTTTCGCTGCATGTCTTTGCTCATAACACCGCGGCAGTATCGCTGTACAAGAAGATGGGATATGAAGTAACAAGTATGAACATGGCCAAGGCGATCGGTAATAACTAAAAAGAAAAAGAGAGGATGATTCCTCTCTTTTCTGGCAGGCGAGGAGGGCCTCGAACCCCCGACCTACGATTTTGGAGACCGTCGCTCTGCCAATTGAGCTACTCGCCTACAAAGACGATTATAGCGGAATCGATACTCCTTTTCAAGAGGAGAGGATTATTGCCAGCACGATCGAAATAAGAAAGAGTATGAGATATGAAGAGAGTGCCGAATCGATTCTCTCGAAGTAAACCGGCAGAGGTCTAAGGAACTTGCGAAGCAGAAGATATGTGGCTACTCCCGCGATAACGGCAAGTAATGATTCGAACATGTATATTTCGAAACCGATAATCCCGTGTAAGATTATGACTCCGGACAAGATGGAGTAAGCAGCAACGGTATTCGCGGCCGGCCAGGAGGAAGATTTACCGGGTTTGAGAAAGATGAACTTCGAGAAGCTCATTGCCGTTCCAGCGGAAGCAATAAGAAGCAGGATCTTCAACGAAGGACAACAAGCGCCGTGTATGATGATCTCTTTAGTTACACACCCGGATGTCATAGGAAATCCCGCAATAGCAAGCGAACCGATCAAGAGAAAGGCATACTCGACTTTTGTGATCTTCCCCGACCACTTTGAATACTCCTTTGTACCAAGTCTTGCCGAAATATTCCCGACCACCAGAAAGAGGAGAGTTTTGAATACTGCATGGCTAAAGCCGTGCCAGGCAGAGGATTTGTCACAATTTACGAGCATGAAGCCAACTTGAGAGATAGTATGGTATGCGAGGACCCTCTTGGCGTTCTTTGAATTGACGGCGAAGACGACGCCGACAATTGCGCTGACGATGCCGATTATCATATAGGTATCTCTCATCCACCCGAAAGAGGAATAAGTTATGAATCTTATCGACAAATAGACATCGAGCTTGACAATAAGGCCGGATAGTATTGGAGACACTTCTATGGGCGCATTGGAATGAGCGTCTGGAAGCCACATGGAGAAAAAGAAAAGGCCGGACTTCACTGCCAGTCCCCCGAAGATCAGAACAGTTGCGATAGTTGAAACATGTTCGAGACTATCCATCGCAAATGAACCCGTCTCCATATATACAATCCCGATTCCCAGCAGATAGAAGTTCAAACCCAGGGAAGAGAGGAGCAGATACTTAAGGCTGGCCCAGGCCTGACGGGGCTTTTTCTCGTAGGAAATCAGAATGAAGGAAATAATCGATGCGAGTTCTATGGTTACGAAGATGCTGAAAAGATCCCTCGAAAGGAATATCGAATTCAGAGTTCCATAGAGTATGAGGATCAAGGCGTAGAAGAAGCCGTCATAGCCTCTTTTGATAGAATTCAGGATCACCGCAAGCATCACGATGAAAGTCGACAAAAGAAAGGGAATTGCGAATTCATCGACAGCCATACCGATTCCAAGCGAACCCCACTTTCCCAGAATAATCGAAGCATCTTCAAAGATAACGAAGGGAAGAACGCTTCCACTTGCAAAAACAGTTATGATCGCCACATTTGAACTGACTGACTTTTTGTCTTTCAGAACCAGACAGATGATTCCTCCCAGGACGGGCAGAAAGACGAGCGCGATCACTGTGTCTCCCTCTCGAAGATCATTTCGATCGTCTCAACGTTCATTGTGTGGTATCTGTTGTATATTATGATCGCGAATACGAGTGAAAGACAAAGCAGGGCAAATGATATCACAATCCCTGTGATTATGACTGCTTGAGGTATGGGGTCGGCGTAGAAAGCACTCGAAAAATCACCACTGACTATGGGAGGTATTATCCCACTTCTTGCTGAGATTCCTGTGTACATGAGGTTTATCGAAGTCTCCACAATACCGAAAGAGAGAATCTTCTTTATGAGGTCCTTCGAGAGAATCATTCCAATCGTCCCCACGAGCATTCCCGAAATTGAGAAATAGATTACGATAGTTCCTGTCATAATGTCCCCCGCCTATTTATGAACTCACTGGACATCTTCCATGCGCCGGCGTACACTTTGATTCCGATAAGAATGTTCAGGATCGGGATTAACCCACCGCTGAAAGTAGAACCAAAGCCAGCCGCAGAAAGTAATTGTGAGTGGGTTTCTGGGAAAAGGATAATCAAAGTTGAGAATGCAAAAATTATCATGAGACTTATGTTCTCAAGTATTCCAATCTTCAACTTATCATAATGAACACTTGCCTTCTTGAAACTGGAAGTTAGGCCATAAGTGATTACGCCGGTTGCAAGGACAACTCCGCCAACAAAGCCTCCACCCGGGGTTATGTGACCGTTTATTACGACATATAGGAAAAGGGTTATCGACAAGGCGGCAAGGCCGCCGCTATAGACTGTAACGGTCCCGAAGACGTGCTGATCTTCGTCG
>DSBT01000234.1 GCA_011045915.1 Mesotoga infera | reverse complement strand
TTCTGTTTTTCCGTACCCGGCATCTCCGCTTATAAGTCTATCCATAGGTTTATTGCTTCCGAGGTCTTCAAGAACTTCTTCGACAGCTTTTTGCTGGTCTTCTGTCTCAACATACGGAAAACTTTCTCGAAAGCTCTTCTCCATCTCGCCTTCTCCAGTCAGAGAAATTCCCGAGGTCACTTCTCTTGAGCCATAGAGATTCGAGAGTTCGCCAATCAAAGCCTTGACTTCCCTCTTCACCTTCGATTTCTGTCTGTTCCACGCTGTACCGCGCAGGGAGTTCAACTGAATTCCTTCGGTGGTTCCGATGTATTTGTGAACACGATCCACTCTGTCCACGGGGACGTAGATCTTGTTATTGTCTCTGTATTCAAGCAGGAGATACTCTCTAGTCCCCAATATGTTCTCAACAGTCCTCACCCCGTGATATCGTCCGATACCATACTCTTTGTGGACCACGTAGTCTCCCTCTTCAAGCTCCGTCCAATCAACAACGGGAATTCTCGGCAAGAACTCTTCTTCTCTTTTTGGTCTCTTGATGATCTCAAGTTCTTCGCTGATTTCGGTATCATAGTCTAGGGTAGAGACCCGATCGTCGGACACAATCGAATACTCGCTCAACTTCATCAGAACTTCTGAGGATACTCCGCCATATCTTGTGTAAAGGAACTTTCTTACCGCTTTATCTGACAAGAGCTCTAGAGTTTCTCGCTCTCTCCTTCCAAACTCGAGTATTGCATCGTCAGGCTTGACGAAGATCACTTTGTAGTCATCGAGAAAGTCAAGGAGAATCGACTGCCGTTCGTAGAAGATCCCCGCAATCGTATCCATTGTATCGAGACGTTCGAAGAGAATTTCATCCTTCGAACCGATTGTCTTCTCGGCCGCTGAGATTCTTTTGACAGCAAGCTCCCAATACGGAGAAGACGTTATGCCTTCGGCCGCAGGGGTGACATATGCATCGTCCAATCTATCTAAACTCTTCTGTGAAGCAGGATCGAATCTTCTTATAGATTCAATTTCCTTGTCAAAAGTGTCTATCCTTATTGGTCTTTCTGTTCCAGGCACAAAGATATCCACAATACCGCCCCTGATTGCAAATTCACCGGGAGTCGTCACGCTAAAGGATCTAGAATAGCCAAGGCTTTGAAGGTGATCCTCATTCAGAGTAAGCGGACCGCCCACTTCAACCTTCAAAGACAGAGTCTCGAACACATCGAGTGGCACGGTTTTTCTCAGTATACCGTGAAAGGATGTATAAACTGTCCGAAGCTCCCTCAAGAGGAGCCTTCTAAGCAGAGCGAGTCGTTCCGATCTTATTCTTGGGGAAGTGCCAATCTCTTCAAAGGGAAAGACATCATGAGAAAAGAAGAATCCATCTCCCTCTCTCTTCTCATGAATATCTACGAAGGACTCCAGCATCCTCTCACTTGGAAAAACCACGATGTTTCTGCAGTTACTTTCGGCTTCTTTCTCTATCCAGGAAATCGGATCATTTACTCTATGTAATACTCGTTCCAAAACGACCTCCAAAGCCTCTTTAAAACAGCGTTTGCTCCTCTAAGCTGTACGGTTTCTCTATTTCCTTTGAATCTGTCGGTGTAGGTATTAATTGAGCTGTTTATCCTAATACCAGAGCAGACGAGGCCTACCGGCTTGGAGTCGCTTCCGCCTGAAGGACCGGCTATTCCCGTTACTGAAAGGCCCACGTCTGTTCCGAAAAGAATTCTGGTTCCTGCAGCCATCTCAAACGCCACCTCTTCGGAAACGGCGCCATATTCTCTGAGAGTGTTTTCGCTCACGTTCAACAAAGACGTCTTGACTTTGTTTGAATAGGAGACTATACCGCCGGGAAACAAAGCCGACACTCCCGAAACTGAAGTGAGAAGCGCAGAAAGCCTTCCTCCCGAACAGGACTCTGCGACTGAAATTGTCAGTTTCCTGTCTCTCAACTCCCTTACCACAACATCGACGAGTTCCTCGCCTGTAGTTGTGTATATATATTTATTCCAGCGATCTGTGAAAAGAAGGCACAGTTCATCCAACACTGCTTCATCATTCGCCGTGAGAATTACCGTTGGTCCTGAATAATAGCGTACTCTCGTGACGAACTTCACGTCCGTAAATCTTGAAAGCATTTGCTCGGTGAAGTCTTCTACTTCGGGTTCAGTCAAGTCAACGAATCCTATAGTTCTACTAAACGTAGCAGAAGGAAGTGAAATATGTTTCAATGCCTCTCTAAAGACAGCCTCCATCTCCATTGGAGGTCCGGGAAGTATCACAATTTCATTACTGTCTGTTCTTATGAAGGCGCCTCTTGCGCTTCCAGAGGAATTTGGCAGCTGAACAGAATCCTGTATCACGAATGCCTGACGTTTCAAACCCGCTGGGGCCTCTCTTGAGAATCTTCTTGTGAAACTCTCTACAAGTGTCGAGTGGTAATTGTCATCATAAAGAAGTTCTCTTTCAAGATAGTCGGCCACCGTCTGCAGGGTTATATCGTCAAAAGTACTTCCAAGTCCTCCGGTGATCAGCAGAAGATCAGATCTGTCGAGTGCGTTTCTGATCTCGCGCTTGATGAACTCTTTGCTATCCGGAACAACAACGATTGATTGGACTTCAAATCCGAGGGCAGTGAGTCTCTCTGCAAGAAAACCTCCGTTGCTGTCTTTGACAATCCCCTTTGTGATTTCGTCTCCGGTGAGAAGGATCGCAGCCTTCAAGTGACCACCTCCGCGTCAATTGTATCACCAAACGGCCGGTGGTATAATGGAGTGCCGGGGGAGCCCAAAGGGCTGAGAGTGCTGAAAGCAGACCCCATGAACCTGATCCGGTTAGCACCGGCGTAGGGACGGCCATGGATAGCGCCTCCGGTAATCTCTTTTGGAGGTGTTTTTTATGAGAAGAGCATTTCTGGTCTTATCATTGATCCTCTTCATTCCATTTTCGACGGTGTTGTCGCTCAAGGTTTATTCATACGATTCCCTTCAGCCGCTAGCCCAAGAGACTTTTTCGCAGTTTACAGAAAAAACGGGAATTCCAGTTGAGTTTCGCGCTGTTGGAGATTCGGGTTCATTACTGAGTTTGATTATTTCCGAGCGCGAGAATTTCGATGGAGATGTCGTGATTGGAATCGATAACCTTCTTTCGAGACGTGCTTTCGAAGAAGGTATCTTTCTTTCTTACAGACCGCAGGGCTATGAGAAGATCACTGATAATGATCTTCTGCTCGATAGTCAGTGGAGACTTACCCCGTATGATTTTGGAGGCATCGCGCTAATATGTGACACCAGCCAGATGAAAGATTCCATCGAAACGCTTTGGGATTTAACCGGGCCGGAGTATCGAAGGAGCGTGATTATTCAAGATCCCAGAACCTCGAGCACCGGTCTATCTTTCCTCGCCTGGACTTATCTGCTTTTTGGCGAGCGATTCGAGGAATTCTGGCAGGCTTTCAAGCCCTCGATACTCACAGTTTCTCTCGGGTGGGACGACTCTTTCCAGAAATTCGAGTCCGGAGAGGCTCCAATAATGGTTTCTTATGCCACCGATGGGGCATATTCAATGCATTATTACGGTGAATCGGTCTATATGACAGTAATCCCTGAGGGCAGGGGTTACGTTCAGATTGAGGGAGCGGGAATCATAAGATGGACGAAGAATCTGCACGATGCTGAAATGTTCATGGACTTCATTCTGAGTGAGGACTTTCAGCGTCATATTCCCCTTAACCAGTGGATGTTCCCCGTAATTGACGTAGAGATGCCCCCGGCCTTCGATTATGCAGTCAAACCGGAGAAGATTCTGAAGCTATCTGCCGAGGTGGATCTTTCCGAACTTATCTCAAAGTGGGAAGAGGTAATATACGAAAGGTAAATCTCTGACATTATCTGCAGTTGGGATCGCGGCCGTTGTATTGCTGCCGTTGTTCTTTGCCTTCGGAAATCTAGAGTTAGATACGATTTTTGAAGTAATTTCGTCACCCTCGTTCAGATCGATTGCTGGATTTACGGTCAAGCAGGCGCTTCTCAGTACATTTCTGGCAATGATTGTTGGTTTCCCCGCGGCATTACACTATGCCAGAAGCAACGGTCGCCTTTCCCGTCTATTGGGCATAACAACCTATATACCGTTCTTCTTTCCAAGCATATCGATGGCAATAGGCTTCCTGGCAGTTTACGGTAGAAACGGAGTCCTCAACAACCTGATCTCTTTTGCAGGTCTGGAGAGGGTCCAGATTCTTTATTCTCTGGGGGCAGTCTTGCTTGGTCACGTCTTCTATAACGCGCCTATAGTCATACTTGTTCTTGGGAATGCACTCAGAAGGTTGCCCTCAGATGTGCTGGAGAGTTCTAAGATAGATGGATCGGGGAGGATACGAAGACTTCTGCGAGTTGAATTACCTCTTGTTACGTCGGCAATTATCAATTCCGCGCTACTAATCTTCACTTACTGTTTCACCTCTTTTGCCGTTGTTCTTATATTGGGTGGGGCGCAATTCGCTACCCTGGAGGTTTCAATTTACATGAATTTCAGGCTTTTGGCGGCGCCGCAGAATGCAGTCGTTCTTGCCGTAGTCCAGTTCATGTTTATCATGCTTTTCGGATTACTCATTTCACTTAGCGAGAAGAGCTCGTCATTTGAGCAAGGTGAGCAGTATCTGGAAAAGAACAGATTCACGGGCATCTACTCATGGCTATTTGTTCTCTTCGAGTGGGTACCGATTATTGGTGCTCTCTTCAGCTCATTTTACGACTGGACAAGAAGAGAATTCATCTTTGGGAGAATAGCTTCACTGTTTGAAGAAAAGATTGTGCTTCTCGGCACGGGATTGGTCAACACATTGGTCAATTCAATAACGCTTTCATTTCTTGCAGCCGTTGTGACGGTAACAATCGCGTTTTTTCTTTCGTGGCAAGCTAGGCACACCTCTCGAGGATCGAGACATCTGAGAATAGTGTCTTTGATCGCTCTGTCCGTAACGCCGTCGATTCTAGCCGTTTCCTATCTCACAGCTTTTGGAAGTTTCCCCGTTCCACTGCTGTTGGTGCTGCTTTACATAGTGATTTCGCTGCCCGTTGCTTTGAACTACATAAGTGGGCAGGTGATCGGCGCAGAGCTTGCCTTCCTGGAGGCGGCACAACTCGATGGTGCTTCGAAACTCGCACGCGTATGGTACATGATAATACCTTTCTTTAGAAGCACGATTATTTACGCTGGAACGGTAGTTTTCGCAATTTCTATGGGCGAATTCGGCGGATCGCTAATACTCGGGAGCAAAGACTTCCCCACCTTCGCCGTTGCTATCTACAGACTAAACGGAAGTCGCTATCTGCTGGAGGCGAGGTTCTTAAGTTCGGCCCTGGGAATCATTATTATCTCAATTGTCGCTATCTCCCGGCGGTTTGCACAAAGACCTGAGAGAAGTATTCGCAGCACTCGCTGATTCCACAAGTTTCACACTTTGGTGCTACAGGTCTGCAGATTTCCCTGCCGAACTCGACCATCGATCCGTTCACCGGCCCCCATATCTTGGGCGGCAAGATCTTCATCAGTGCAAATTCGGTGTCCTCTGGCTTCTTCGTCTTCACCCATCCAAGCCTGTTTGCTATTCTGTGAACATGGGTATCAACCGCCAGGGCATCCCTACCGAATGAGACGTTTAGAACGATGTTCGCCGTCTTTCTGCCAACTCCGGGGATTGTGACAAGTTCTTCAAGAGTGTCAGGCACTGAGCCCCCGAAGCCATTGATGATTATCTTAGCGCAGTTGATTATTCTTGCAGCCTTCTGTCTATACATCCCCGAAGCCTTGATCAGTTCGTAAAGATCTTCGGGTTCTGCCTTCATCAGAGACTGGGGATCGGGATAAACCGAGAAGAGCCTGCGAGAGGCCTCCTCGGTATTCTCATCTCTTGTGCGCTGACTCAATATTGTGCTCACCAAGACCTTGAAAGGTTCTTCATAATCGCGACCTCTAGGGAAGTTTTCTACTATCCATTCCGACACTGCCGCAGGTGAGCAGTCGGGCTTAGACATCGCCTCCCTCCAGGAAGGCCTTGTATGCTCTGTAGGTCTCGTAAAGATCAGCTTTGGAGAGAAGCTCGAATGGTGAATGCATACCGAAGACGGCCGTTCCTGCATCCACTACTGTGACACCCCTTTCGGCGAAGAATTTTGCAACTGTTCCTCCGCCGCCTCTATCTACTTCTCCTAATATCGTGCTCTGCCAGTGCACTCCCTTCTCGTTCAAAAGCTTTCGCACATAGCCCATGAACTCCGCGCTGGCTTCGCTCGTTCCTGATTTTCCTCTGGAGCCCGTGTATTTTAATATTGCAATTCCATATCCGAATCTTGCAGCGTTTGTCTGATCGTGAGCATCCTTGAAGGTCGGGTCAAATCCGGCGGCAACATCTCCCGATATCATTCTGGATTTCTCGAGAAGGAAGTCGATCTCGTAAAGCCCCTTCTCTCCAGAAAGGTTGAGAAGCTTCTCGATAAAAGCGACCCAAAACCGTCCCTTTGCTCCAGTAACGCCCTCACTTCCTATCTCCTCCCTGTCGAAGAGAAGGACCATTGCAGTTCTCTTTGGGTTTTCTATTGAAGACATATCCTTAAGCGCAGTAATTGCAGTGTATGAACAAACCCTATCATCATGCGCGTAAGCACCAATCATTGATCGGTCAAGGCCTACTTCCCTCGGTTCGATAGCAGGCACTAACTGGATGTCCGCAGAAAAGAAGTCTTCTTCGACAAGTCCGTACTTTTCGTATAACAGATTGAGGAACATCAGCTTTACTGGATTCTCAAAGTCCTTGACATCCGTTATAGGAATGGATCCGGACATAGCGTTGAGATCCTTTCCTTGAAAGACCTTTCTGAAATCGCCTTCCCTGTTGTCCAAATGTGGAAGAAGATCGGAAATTACGAATACAGGATCATCGCTGCTCATACCGATAGAGACATCAACAGATTCTCCATTGCTCTTGACTACGGTACCTACGAAGGCCAAAGGGATGTTGAGCCACTGATACTTCTTGACTCCGCCGTAGTAGTGTGTCTTGAGCATCGCTAGCTCCGAATCTTCTACAAGAGGACTTGGCTTGAGATCCAATCTAGGAGCATCGAGGTGAGCTGCAACCATGTCGATCCCGTCCTTGAGGTCTTCACCGATGACTGCCGCGATTAGGGCCTTGCCGCCTTTGGTGATGTATATACGATCGCCCTTTTTAACGCCGCTTTCCTCAAATGAAGAGAGTGGTTTGAAACCATTTTCCCGGAGAAGGTCCACAAGGTGCTTGACAGCAAGTCGTTCTGTAACAGATTTGCCAATGAAGTTAATATAATCTTTTGAATAGGCAAAGACCGCGTCTCTGTCGAGTGTGAACCAGGCATTCTTCTTCTTCATAGTAAGCTTTTCGCCGAGCTTCTTGACTTCTTCCTTCTTCAAAACTTCACCTCCATGAAAGTCTGTTTCGTTCCAACTTCTTTAATTTTATCGGATTTGATTGTTTTTTTCGACCTGCGTTGATTTACCTTGACTTTCTTACTTTAGTCGGGGTTCAGCGTTTTGCCTTTCACTTCTTATGATTCGCATTTAAAAAGAATTTGCAGTTTATAATGGAATGATATGATTGATCTGGATTAATTAGTATAATTAACTTGCTAAGTTGAACCCTGTTCGCTTCTCCATCGTCATATAGAACAGATTAGGGTGGTATGGTTGGACGAAAAGAAGTTAATAGATGGACTGAAGAAGAAGAAAGTCTGGGCCTACGAAGTCTTGTATGATGATTACGCCCCGAGGTTGGGTAGTGTCATCAAATCGTATCTTGGTTTTGATGACGTTGAAGATGTGATTCAAGAGGTCTTTATAAAGGTCTTTAGGAACGTCAGGAAGTTCCGGGGCGATGCTAAGTTATCGACGTGGCTTTACAGAATTGCAGTTAATGTCTGCAAAGACACACTTGCAAGAAGAAAGCGGAATAACGAGTTTCTTACGGATTTCAGAGAGAACGAGGATAAAGCATCATTTGAGCCGCCAGCAACCACTAACGTGTTTAGGGAAGTAATGGACGAGATTTCTTTTGAAGAATTGATGTCCGTAGTTGGAAAGCTTTCTGAGGATGACCGTTTGCTTATTAAGTTGAGAGACATAGATGATCTGTCGTACGAGGAGATTGCTGACATACTCGATAAACCGGTTGGAACGGTGAAGAGCAGGTTGCACTATGCTCGAAAGAGACTCAAGGAACTTCTCGAGGAGGTAGGTTACATTGGATGAAGAAAGATTTGTCCACATTTTGGATCGAGAGATCCCTTTTGAGGAACTGAGGGTAGATGAAAAGAAGAATCTGAAGAGCTACGTGAAGGCTCTGGGAGCTTTGAAAGAGAGTTGCTGCTACAGACCTTCGGATGACTTGAAGAAAAGGACAGTCAGCAAGATTAGAAGGCTTAAGATCAAACCCTACAGAATGCTGGGAACGGTAGCGGCATGTTTGGTTCTAGGTTTCTTCTCTGTTTCGTTCTTCACAGGCAACACCATTTTGATCAAGAAGAAGGGAGACCTCTACCAGCTCGCGAACGTTCTCGGTTACAGCTCGACTCTCGACGAAAGGCTCAGGGTCAATCTGACTGCCTTTCCAAAGGAGGAGACTGAGAGGAACGACATTGCGATGATGGAGCAGGAAATGGAGCGCTCTCTCGGCTTTCTTAGTCAACCTGATGATCAGAATGCCTTTGAGATCTCGGGAATTAACACGACTTATTGATCCATACACGCTCTAAGACACAGAAGGAGTGAAATCGCCGTGAAAAAGCTGTCCGTACTCGTTGTCCTGTTGCTTGTTATCGGGCTGGCGGTTGGGAAGGATGCTGTCGAAGAGTTAACAACACTAGTAAATACTCTCAAAAACTCTTCGTATGAAGTAGACAGATATGTACAAGAGAGCGGAATAGTTACTACTGCGAAGAACGAGCGAGTAATAAAATCCGGTCCTTACAAACTGGTTACATCTTATTCCGCTGCAAAGGGGGAGTTCGGCTGGGTCAGAAACAGCTCCGGCAATTTCGCCATCTTCCGAACCAGGAGTGTCGCCTTCGAACCGCTCATCAATATTAAGGACTTTGAGGACAACTTTGTGGATCTTGTCAACAGCAAGTCATATTCGGTCGATCTCTTTCTCGACCTTCCCAACAGCAAAAAGATTTCGATTTCCTCCGGCACCCTCACTTTCGATGTTACATACGATGACAACTTCAAGCTCCTGAAACTTGTGAAATCTTATCCTTTTCACACAATAAGCGCGAGCTATCGCAATTACTCGGAGATGTCGCATGAATCCTTGACCAAGCTGACAAACGCGACTGAAGGCATGATAATAGTTCGTCCTCCAGTGTATTTTTCGGAGTCAATGCTTGAAAAGCATTTCGCTTGGTCCTCCATGGACTTCGCTACTGATGGAAAGACATATCTATACACTCTTCTTATGTATTCCACAGAATACGGGCGGATGGTTCTGTATTTCTCATTCAACACGGAGCCCGACTACCTTCAGAAGTTCTCTGCTCAGATGGCTGAGGCAAATGGCTTCAGTTACGCAATAGAAAGACTTTCCGTCTCTTCTGCAGTAAGTCTTCTGGGAATGGTTGATACAAAGACTTTGAAGTCACTTCTCGAAGATCTTTATTAGTGGTTAAGCCTATCACTCAAAAGTAAGTCTTATTGAGGTTTTCATAAATCTTTTTCTAAACTGAATGAATTCTGTTGTATAATCAGTTCAAACCTTTTGTGGAGGCTTTAATTGTATGGAAATCAAAGACACGATAGCACTTCTTAAAAGCAGGGGTTACAGAATCACCCCTCAACGAGTTGCGATTATCAGGATTCTCAAGGATCATGAAGGTCATCCGGGAGCCGAGGAGGTTTTTAGATCTGCAATACAGTTATATCCAAATATATCTATGGCGACAGTCTACAACGTAATGGAAGTTCTCGAAAAGGAAGGAATTATCAGGGCTATTGCAGTTTCTAAGAACTCGAGGCGATATGATCCTAATATCAAACCACACGGTCACTTCATCTGTGATTCCTGTGGGAGAGTCTTCGATATTCCCACGAAGTACTACGAAGCCTGCACGAAAGAACTTCCTCCTGAACTGGCTGACTTCGAGGTAACCTCTCTCGAGCTTATCTACAAGGGGCTGTGTTCAGACTGCAAGCACATTAGATAATCACTTCTTACGTTTCTTGGGGGTGCCTCAATGGAAGGACTCGATATTAATCTGGAAGAAGTCCTGAGCAGAATAATGAAGATTTCCGATCTGAATGTTCTTCAGGAGCAGAAATCACAACTAATCGGGAAGCAGGGACTGATTACCTCTCTTATGAAGAAGCTTAAAGAGATTCCTCCAGAAAACCGAAGAGAATTCGGGAAAATTGTAAATGATTACAGGAACTCTATTGAAGATGCTCTGAACTCTAGGAGAAGCGAGCTTGAAGCGCAGGCAAAGAAGGAGCGAGAAGAATCCGAGAGGCTTGACTATACAATTCCCGGTAAAAAGAGGGACATAGGCTCTCTACATCTGATAACACAGATAATGGAGGAAGTCCAAAGCATCTGGGTGAGCATGGGTTTCGAAGTGACAACGGGCCCTGAGGTGGAGACGGCGTATTATAACTTTGAAGCGCTGAATACTCCCGAATGGCATCCGGCAAGGGACATGCAGGATACTTTCTATCTCCAAGACGGCAGGCTTCTACGAACTCACACTTCGCCCGTGCAGATCAGGACAATGGAGTCTAGAAAGCCGCCTCTCGCTATTTTCGCGCCGGGAACCTGTTACAGAAAGGATACTCCCGATGCGACTCACCTTCCGATGTTTCACCAGTTCGAAATCCTTTTCGTTGATAAGGGCATCTCTGTCAGTCATTTAAAGGGCGCTCTCGATCATTTTGCAAAGAGGCTTTTTGGCGAGGACAGGATAATACGTTTGCGACCAAGCTTCTTTCCCTTTACCGAGCCCAGTTTCGAAGTGGATGTAAGCTGTGGAATCTGCGGAGGATTGGGATGCAGGAGTTGCGGGGGGAGTGGGTGGCTCGAAATCTTGGGAGCGGGAATGGTTCACCCAAACGTGTTCAGGAATGTCGGTCTAGATCCGGAAGTATGGACCGGTTTTGCAGCCGGTACAGGTCTCGAGAGAATCGCAATGCTTAAATATGATCTTGAAGATATCAGAGATCTTCTCCGAAATGATAGACGTTTCCTCAGGGGTTACAGGAGGGCCGTAATATGAAGCTATATCTAGAATGGCTTGACGAATTCATTGACATAACCGACAAGACTCCCGAAGAACTCAGCAACAGCCTTTCGCTGAGTGGTACCGAAGTTGCTGGAATCGAATATCCCTGGGAATACGTCCAGGGAGCTGTCGTTGGAAGAATTCAATCCACAAGGCCTCACCCCGAGAGCGAAAGGCTCTTAATAACTGAAGTAGATACCGGTTCGCGTGAAGTTACGATCGTTACCGCAGATATGACTGTCAAGAGTGGAGAAATGGTGGCTGTTCTACCCGAAGGGTCCGCCCTTTCAGATGAGAAAATCGAAAAGAAAGAGTTCCTGGGTGTCGACTCGGAAGGGATGTTTCTGTCTCTTGAAGAACTCCGACTTGAAGATAAATCTCTCGAAATAATGCGATTGAAAGAGGGCCGACCGGGAGAATCTGTCGTTGAATTGCTTGGACTTGACTCGGCGGTAATTGAAGTTGAATTAACAGCTAATCGTGGTGACTGTCTTTCTACGGTTGGAATGGCTAGGGAGCTAGGTGCAATTTATGAAAGAGAAATCACTAAGCCCTCTGTCAGCGAATCGATCGAGTCTGGAGAAGATCCGGTACTTAAGGTGGTATTGAAAGACAGAGGTTGCATCAGGTACACGGCCCTCCTCATGAACGATGTGAATATCTGTGATTCCCCTCTCTGGATGAAGAAGAGGTTGGTTGCGGCAGGCTTGAGACCAATAAACAACGTCGTGGATATAACAAACTATGTGATGCTGGAGACGGGACATCCAATTCATGCCTTTGATGTCGAGAGGATAGGATCGACCGAAATAGTCGTTCGTGAAGCTAAGGACGGTGAGAAGCTTGAACTGCTGGATGGGAAGATTGTCGAGCTAGATAGCAGCGACATGCTTATAACTAATGGTGAGACGCCTCTTGCGCTGGCAGGAGTAATGGGTGGAGAGGATTCTGGGATATATTTGACGACGAAGAGTGTATTGCTCGAAGTTGCTGTTTTCGATCCCGTAAGAATTCGTAAAACCGCCCGGAAGCTCGGGATTTCGACGGACAGCTCATACAGATTTGAGAGAGGAATAGACTATGAAGACTCTCTGTATGTTATGAAACGGCTGGCAGACTTGATGAAACAGTTGGCTGGCGCCTCAATTGGCTCGAAAATCGTTGATGCCGGTGGCGTGATCAAGGCAGAGCCAATATACCTGAGAGAGTCATTCATAACCGAAAGACTGGGCGGGGCAGTACCGACAGAGAAGACAACCAGCATACTGAAGAATCTGGGATTCAGCCCTGAGAAGACAGATAAGGGCTGGAAAGTCACACCACCTCCATTCAGAGCATACGATACAAAGCAGGAAATCGATCTTGTCGAAGAGATTGGAAGGATCTACGGCTACGAAAATATAGAAAATGAACTTCCCAGGATCCTACCCATTTCTGGAGGCGTCCCTGAATCTCTGAAGAGACAGAAGAGATTGAAGGACCTTATGGTTGCATACGGATTCGATGAGATTGTGACTTACAGCTTCATAAATCCCGAAGAAATTTCTAGGATCGATAATAGCGTAGATCATGTTGATCTTGCGAATCCACTTTCGATGGACATGGCTGTAATGAGGCCTTCTCTGATCTATAATCTCTTGTCCGCAACCTCATATAATTACAGAAGGCAGAATAGAGATATCAAACTTTTCGAAGTAGCTTCGGTTTTTGATCCAAAGAAAGAGCAAGGGGAGACAATCGCTCTCGGTTTCGTTTCGACAGGCCGTGAAAACCCGCTGGATTATTCAGACAAGAGAGCGATCGACTTTTTCACCTTCAAGGGGATAGTTGATGAGTTCTTCTCGTTGTACGGTTTGGCCCCCTCTTTCAGCAGTTTCTCGGCTCCCTGGCTGGAAAAGGGCAAGGCAGTCTCTGTCGAGATCGCAGGACTGAAAGTTGGATTCTTTGGGGCCGTTGATATTTCTATTGCCGATTCGCTTTACGAGATCAAGAGTGGTGAAGTGTACATTGCAGAGCTCAACTTAAGCTTGGTTGAAAGCATGATGAAGAAGTTTGCCGGTGCAAAGAAGATCTCTCCTTTCCCGAGAGTCTTCAGGGATCTCTCCTTCCTGGTGCCGCATTCCGTTAAGTACGGGGATTTGGAGAGTCTTATAGCTAAGACTCTTGAAGGGACCGCCTTTGGAGAAATCAGAGTCTCCGATCTCTACAAGGGAAAGGGAATAGAGCCGGGATACAAGAGCATCACCGTTACTCTGGCCTTTGAAACTTTCGACAAAACCCTGACTGATGAAGAGATAAACTATCTCGTTGATCTTGTCTTGAGAGAAACTGAGAAGATTGGTGTGAAGTTGCGTGGATAACCTGCTTCTCAATACCTTCAGCAGAAGAATTAGGGCATATCTTCCTGAACTCTGGAGAAAGGTTTCCAAGGAAGAGTTCTCAGTGGAACGAAAGACGGGATATAAGGATATCGTCACCTCGGTTGATCTCGAGATAGAGGACAGACTTCGGGCATTTCTTCATGATCTCTTTCCAGAGGGTGATTATTTGGGTGAAGAGTCAGGTCCGGACGTCAGGTCGTCGACGATGTGGATAGTTGATCCCGTTGACGGAACAACAAACTTTTCGAAGTCAAATCCCCACTATTCTACGCAGATTGCTTTATACTCGGAGAATCGAGTTGTGCTGGCAGTTACTTATGACCACAATCGAAAAGAGACCTTTCACGCAATTGAAGGCCAAGGCGCTTACCTGAACAACAAAAGGATCTGGGTAAGCAAGACTGGAGAGCTCCGCGAAGCCACTAGTCATGTGGGAATGCAGTACTCTTCCGAGACGGCTTTTGAGAGAATTACCAGAAGAATCAACAGAGCAATAAAGATATGCAGGGGACTGCGAATAACTGGAAGTGCCTGTCTCGATTTTGCGTATGTTGCATCCGGCCGAGCAGATATTTTTTGGGAAGAGACTCTCAAACCCTGGGATGTCGCAAGCGGTGTCCTGCTAGTAAAAGAAGCCGGAGGGTATGTCGGCAGCTGTGTCGAAGAACCTTTCGATCTCTTCAGTCCTAATGTTCTCGTTGCCAACAACTCACCCGAATTAGTGATGGAATTTCGCGAGAAGGTCTTGTACGACTGATTAACGCGCAGAGATTGAATTAGGATCACGCACGTTGGACGAACAACCTGCCATCGCCATCCATTGATAGTCCATCCTGAAATGCTCTAATAGAAAGATCTTGGTTGCTCGTTGTTAGTCGTTGGCGAGAACAAGATTGAATCGAAAATCGAAGACAGATAGGGATTGTCATCCCGTAGAGCCTGGCCTTTGATCTTACCATACTCGATCATCATAACCCGGTTCTGATAACCCGCTCTTAGCAACCCGATTCTCGTAACCCGCCCCAATCAACCCACTCTCTCGATCTTTTCGAAGAACCGATGAAGCCCAACAGATTTTGGTCTTCCCAGCGTACAGCTCAAAACGAAAAAGCTGCTCTTTTTCCGCGAAGCGGAACTGGCCTCGCCAAAGGCGAGACTGGCCTTTGCGAAGCAAAGACTGGCCAGGCGTAGCCTGACTGGCTATTTTGTTGCCTCCTGGCACGCAAGCGCCAGAATCACTTCGGCCGATGCTCTTCGGCGCATCACTTCCCCGAATGCTTTTCCGGGCATCACTTCCTCGCGCCAGCGAGCATCACTTCCTGCACAGCAGCATCACTTCCTGGCGAAGCCAGCCTTGCGTCCCTGAGAGGGCTTCGTTTCGGGCGAACAGCCGTTCGCCCCTACAGACCGCAGAAACAATTGGGGGGACAGGTTTTATGTGTCCCCTTCACCGTAGCGGCTCTTTGATCTTCCCCAGCGTAAAGCGTTCAGCGAAAAGCGGTTCTTCCACCCGGCGCAGCCGGAACTGGCCTCGCCGAAGGCGAGACTGGCCTTTGCGAAGCAAAGACTGGCCAGGCGTAGCCTGACTGGCCCCTGAAGATCCGCTGCACGCTTAAGAACATAAACCCGCTGATCGCTGATAAAGACAACGTTGAACCCAACAAAAGCTTCCCAGACGAAGTGGGCATTGCCTCCCTGAACAATCTTCGCCAGAATTTCCGATTCGGAGGACGGTGGACTGTTGAC
>DSBT01000233.1 GCA_011045915.1 Mesotoga infera | reverse complement strand
TTCGACATCTATTTTTCTCTCATAGCTTCTGGCGGTCTGCGCCATCTTGGTCAACGCATAATGATCGAGATTAGGGTCCGATTTCCTCCATTCCCTGAGGAGCTCCTGAACCAACCAGAGGCCGGTTAAATTCTTTAGCAGGCGGTACTTCCTTCCGTAGCAGCCCTCGTTGGCAAGGTTGTTTTCGATGACATCATCATTTCTTGAAGGCTTGTCGATCAACACCCCTTCCAGGCACCAGGTTCCGGCACTGACGAACATCGAATTATCTGAAAGATCCATGGACGATACGGCCGATGCCGTGTCGTGGGTTGCAGGGAGAATGACCTTCATGCCCCTTATGCCAAGCTCTTTCGAGAGTGAGGGGAGAAGTTCTCCGGCGATTTCCCCGGGATCTACAATAGGAGTCATTATCTCGGGTAGATCGAAGAAACTCATCAGCTCATCACTCCAACCATTCCGATCGGGATCGAAGATCTGTGTAGTTGTGGCGAAAGTGAATTCTGTCAGTTTCTCTCCTGTGAGGAAATATGTCAGGAGTGAAGGCATCGGGAGGAGGGCATCTGCCTTCTTAAGGTGACGGCTGTTCTTGCGCTTTAGAGATATAAGCTGGTATAGAGTGTTGAATGGCTGAAACTGTGTTGGAGCTCTGTCGAAGATCCATCGCTTACCGGCCTTCTTTATTGCGTAATCCATGGAATCGTCTTTGAACATATCTCTGTAATGTCTGGGATCGCCCTGAATCGAGCCGGAACTGTCGATGAGACCGAAATCCACTCCCCAGGTGTCAATTCCTACGCTGCGAATCTCAATTCCCAGAGCTGAAGCCACCTTAATGCTGTCCAAGACATTCCTGTAAAGAGAAATGAGGTTCCAGTGAGTCGAACCCGCGACATGAATAGGCTCATTCGAAAAGCGATGTACTTCTTCCAGAACCAGCCTCTTTCGACCATACTTTCCGACGAAGGCCTTGCCGCTGGAGGCGCCGATGTCTATTGCGAGGAATCCGATCAACGATCTACACCCCGCTCCTTCAGGAACTGGTTCACTTCGCTTTCGGTTGGCATTGAGCTTGCTCCGCCATATCTTGTCGCGACGATCGCCGCCTCTGCGTTGGCAAAAGCGAGAATGCTTCCCAGATCTTCTTCGGTAAGATCACGCAGTTCTTCGTCGTCCATATTGTAGAGCCTCGAGATTACTGCGGCCATGAAAGAGTCCCCGCAACCGGTGGTCTCGGCCACTCTTACTTTGAAACCCTCTCTCCTCACGGATGTCTTTCCGCGATAAACAGTGGATCCTCTGCTTCCGAGGGTGATAAAGACGAGCGTGTCCGGTCTGACTTCGAGCCGAGACAGAGCCTCATCGAGATTGTCGCTGTCACATATATATAGCAGATCGTCGTCGCTGAGCTTGAGAATGTCGACCCTGGATATGATTTCTCTGACTATGGTCCTGAATGAATCGTGATCTTCTATTGCGCTTCTTCGAATGTTGGGGTCGAATGAAGTTTTGACTCCTCTTGAACTGAACCTTTCGAACAGTTCCAGATAAGTGGATGCCGACGGCTCTTCAAGGAGAACTATCGCGCCAAAATGGAAAAGAGAAAAGTTCAGAGGGTCTATCTCTCTTATTTCTTCTGACTTGAGTGACAGATGGGCTGCGTGATCCCAGTAGAATCTGAATTCAGGCTTCCCCTCATCGTCCAAAGCCGCAAAGGCTATAGGTGTCTTCGTTCCCTGTTCTCTAATCACGTAACCGGTAGATATTCCAAGAGACTTAAGATAATCGAGAAGCGCGCTACCAAACTCGTCCATGCCGATTTTGGCGAGAAATTCCATAGGAACTCCCAGTCTGTGAAGACCGACAGATATGTTGAAAGGTGCACCACCCGGTTTCTTTTCAAACAGGGTGGTGCCCTCCAGGCCTTTCATAGGTTCTCTCGAGATGAAATCGAAGAGAATCTCTCCGGAGCAAAGAACCTGTTTTGACCGATCGTTCATAACTTGAAGTCTTCCTCGAATCTGTTGAGATCGTCTGCCGGGAAACTGCCTTTAATGTACTCGGCTGCGATTTCGATCGGCAAGGTGAGATCATGAACGCCAAGCGAGATTAGCTTGTTGGCGCTCTCGATGTCCTTGATGCTGGCCGCTATGATTCTAGGGGCGTTTGAATGCCAGTCGCCAATGTCGAGCATCTCTGTGATTCTCGAGTCGGGATCTATACTCGCCTTCATCATTCTGTCGAAGTACACGGCCACATACTCAACTTCCATACTGACCGCTGCGTAGTACTGCTGTAAAGTGTAAACGGCCGTAGCACAAACTCCAACTCCAATATCGTTCAGCTGAGGGACGATAGTAGAAGCCTTCTGCGGATCCCAGGGCAGTTTGATTATAAAGAATTCGGGATCGAAATCGCTCTTCTTTATGAATTCCTTCACCTTTTGAATCCAATCGGTCGAAGAGAGGCTACCCTGAACGAAGTGTCTCTCGCCCGGGACCTTTGAGAGGAATTTCATTGCATCCATAAGACCCCATCCCGGCCTATCTCTTTTCAGTATTGTAGGGTTAGTGGTGATTCCGGCAAAAACCGGTTGTTTAACGAGTTCAACGCTCTTTTCGCAAATACCGTCAATGTATAACATTATCAGGCTCCTTTCTTAAGAAACTATATGTCTTGAAATGCAGTTTACTCTGCAAGAATCTGGTAATCAATACCTTTTATATCACAGAACTGTACCAGTTCCTCTACAAAATCGCCGTAGACACCGTGAGTGTGGTTGCACGGGTAGTATCTCAGGAAGGTTTCCATGTCCGTATCCAGCTTCACATATGCATGCGGCCATTCGATCTGGACCTTCTCCGACAGCTTCTTCTCTTCGGCTTCGGAGAGCTTAACGAACTCTCCCGGTACTATTGTCATGATGTACTCGCCGTTCTGTCTCGCAAGCCTGGCAAGGGTAACTCGCCCAGGTGCCGCGAAATGCTTTACGGCAGCTCCTCCTGCAGGGAAGTAGAAGTCCTCGGGATACAGTTCTACGTGTTTGAGATTGTCTTCGGGATTCATAGATTTTCCTGCAAAATAAGTCGCGTGCGTGCCCGAGTTACAGAGATCTAGCAGGTTTTCTTCTTCGAAGTAATGTCTCACGTCTGCAAATAGAACTGGAGACTGAGCAATATGCTTGAAGATCTCCATGGTCAGAGCTCCATCCATGTCCGTTTCGGTAGCCGCAACGATTGTTTCCTTTGAACCGTGCCAGTCGTACGGATCATTGAGGAAGGCCTCTACTATGTCCATCGTTGCGTAGTTGTTCGTCATCTCGGGCTGACCTTTGAAGCCAACAAAATCCAGCTCGTACTCTTTTATGATACTGAGCGCGGCCTCGTAGAGCGCGATCTGCTTCTCCAGTTTTTCAGGTGTAAGCTGTTTGCCGTCGTACTTTACAGTTGCAAGCTTTTCAAGCCACTCTCTAGCTGCTTTTGTGACGTCTTTTGGTACTTTTTCCGCCCTGACTACCAGTTCATACTGGTCGATCTGTTCCACATCGACACCGAACTCCTTAAGCCACTGATCACCGTTGGCCGAAGCCGTGTACATTCCCATCGGGCGGCCGCCGAACATCCCGTATCTTTCACCTTTCAGCCTTGCGGCCGCCGAAGCAGCCCTCAAGAAGTGCATTACTCTTTCAATTACATCCGAATCTTCTGGATTGCCCCATACCCTTTCAGGCATTATTCCGACCTGTTCTAGGGCACCTGCTGCCGCCAGCTGGCCTACCATACCCGGGTAAGAGGGATTGATCTGTCCATAGGTGAGGAAGGGGCCTGGTGCATAAAGCGAGGCCATCACGGAAAGATGCGGCCAGCACCAGATAGCGTAGTTAAATATCGTGGCCTCAACCTCGGCCTTCATCAGTTCCTTGCCGGCTTTCTTCGCGAGCGAAGGCTTCCAG
>DSBT01000232.1 GCA_011045915.1 Mesotoga infera | reverse complement strand
TTCCAGGTTCTCCAAAGGGCAAATGGAAGGATTTGTGGCTGGAATGGCTCGAATTCCTGGAAGAAGAAGAATTCGCTAATCTGCTAAATGAAATCGATAGGCCCGAAAAAATGATCGGTTTAGGTCCCGGTTCAACTCCGGCCGGCGACGACCTTATTGTCGGCCTGGTCATGGCTTTCAGACTCACCGGCAAGGATAACAGTGAATTGGGAATTGATCGCAATACGCTTGGCAGAAAGACAGAATGGTTCTCATCCGAGATGATAAGAGATGCTCTCGACGGGAAGTTTTGGAAGAGGGGGATTGAGCTGGCCAGTGCACTTGCAGAAGATGATGTCGCCAGGGTCCTCGAGAAGACAGGAAGAATCGTTGACTGGGGCCATTTGTCGGGAAAGGCCTGGCTTGCAGGATTAGCGTGCGGTCTTGAACAGAGTGGAATCTATTAGGTTTGATACAGAAAGACTGTTTGAAGTAATCTTACGATTTGAGACTACTCTAGCTGTGAAGTTTTCTGATGGAGGTTCCAATGAAGAGAATAGAGGTTGTGAAAGGTGAGTACTATGACAGCGTTACACTAATGCTGGTTGCGAAGGAGCTCAAGAAGATTGAGGGAGTAGGCGATGCAGCTCTGAATATGGCGACGGAAGCAAATGTGAGTATCATGAGGGAGGCCGGCTTCGAAGTAGAAACCGATTCCCTTTCGCCCGATGATCTTCTTATTGGAATTGACTTTGAAGGCGAAGGAACTGAAAATCTCTTTGAAACAGCTCGTTCTTATCTTGCTCGCCCTCCCTGGAGAAAGGAAGAGAAAGACGCAGAGTACTCGCCGTCCACTCTGTCAGGAGCTCTAACCGTGTTGCCGGAAGCGAATCTTGCGCTGATATCTCTTCCCGGCAGATACGCAGCGGCTGAAGCGATGAAGGCATTAAAGAGAGGCCTGAATGTAATGCTTTATTCCGACAACGTTCCAATTGAAGACGAGGTTGAACTCAAGCGATTCGCAGAGAAGAACGATCTTATCGTTATGGGTCCCGACTGTGGCACAGCGGTCATAAAGGGAAAAGGGCTTGGCTTCTCGAACGTATGTCCAACCGGTTCGATAGGAATTGTAGCGGCTTCGGGCACCGGCCTTCAGGAAGTCATGGTTCAGCTCAGCAGACGGAATTTGGGCGTGAAACACGCAGTAGGGACAGGTGGAAGAGACGTCAAGAGTTCCGTGGGAGGGATATCCTTTCTCAGGGCCATAAAGGAACTCGCTGAGGATTCGGAAATCTCGATCATTGTTGCTATCGGAAAACCACCTGCTCCTGAGATAAGGAGGAAGATACTGGAAGCTCTAAGAGAAGCAGGCAAGAAGAGTGTGATCTGCTTCATGGGAGACGCGGCGCAAAAAGACGAAGAAACTCTTCATTACACTTCCCAACTCGAGGAGTGCGCCGTAGTTGCGGAGGCTCTTAATGAGGGCGGGGACGTGACTCTTGCTAGAGAAAAGCTCAGGGCTGAGTATGCAAAAGTATCTGGAAAGACTTCTGCCGGAGAATTGCACGGGAGATATCTCCGAGGCCTTTTTACCGGTGGGACTCTTTGTTATGAAGCTCAGTATATTGCTCAGTCATACATAAATCCAATCTATGGAAATGCTCCTTTAAGAAAGGATCTTAAGCTAGAGAACAGCCTGAAACCAGTTGGACATTCCTTCATAGATTATGGCGAGGACGAGTTCACCCAGGGCAGACTGCATCCAATGATAGATCCTTCGTTTAGAGCCGAACAGCTGAAGGAACAGTCGGAGGATTCTTCCGTAGCAGTCATACTATTCGATGTCGTTTTAGGATATGGTAGCGCTGAGAACCCTACTTCGGATTTGGCAGAGGCGATTAGATCTGTCAAGAGAGACATAAAGCCGGTTTATGTAGCTTATGTGTGCGGAACAGATAGAGACCCTCAAGACATTGAAAAGCAGCGGTCCCTGCTGGAAAGTGTAGGCGTGATAGTCTGCGAAAGCAACGCGAGGGCCGCGATTCTTGCTGCTAACATCCTTTCAAGAAGGGAGCGTTGACGATGTCCTTCAAAGAATTACTGGAAGACGGCCCGAGAGTTGTGAATCTTGGAATGGACAAATTCTACCTTGATCTTCTCGATCAAGAGGTTCCTGCAGCACAAGTCAACTGGAGGCCTCCTCTGGTGAAGACTTCGATGATGGAGAAATTGAAAAGGCTGAGAGGTGATGACGTTGAATAATATTGAACAGGCAAATTCAGTTGCATTAGAAAGGCTTTTGAAAGCCGAACCACAGATCGTTGATCTAGGTCTTGCAAGAGACGTTGTACCGGGGTTTGGAGATAAGATGATACTTCATGCTGGACCTCCCATAGCCTGGGAGAGAATGTCGGGGCCAATAGTCGGGGCCGTAACTGGCGCGATCCTTTATGAAGGCTGGGCAGATACTCCTGAGAAAGCCAAAGCCTTCGCAGAAGGCAATATCTCGTTCGATCCCTGTCACCACCACAACGCGGTTGGTCCGATGGCAGGTATAGTATCTCCCAATCTGCCAGTGTGGATTATTGAAGAGAAGAACACCGGGAAGAAGAGCTATGCAACGTTAAACGAAGGACTTGGAAAAGTCTTGCGCATGGGCGCCTTCAGCGACGAGGTCATCGAAAGACTTCACTGGATGCGCGAAGTGCTCTATCCCGTGCTCAAAAACGGAGTAAGAAGATACGTTGCAGACAACGGCGGGCTCAGTTTGAAGAGCCTCATTTCCCAATCTCTTCACATGGGAGACGAGCTTCACAATCGCAACAGGGCGGCTACATCTCTTCTAATTCGAACTCTCGTACCTTCACTTATAGATGCGGAGAGCGATAATCCCGATCTTTCGAGAGTAGTCAGGTTCATGGCCGGCAACGATCATTTTTTTCTTAATCCGGGAATGGCTGCGGCGAAAGTCTCGCTGGACAGTGTCGGCTATGTTGAGGGCTCCAGTATGCTGACAGTAATGGCGCGAAATGGGACGGATTTCGGAATTCAAGTCGCCGGTCTGAAGAAGAGATGGTTCACATGTCAGGCCGCTCTTCCGGATGTTCTGCTCTTCCCTGGATTCACAAGGGAAGACGTTAATCGTGACATTGGAGACAGCGCAATAATGGAGACTTACGGAGTTGGGGGTTTTGCCCTGGCTGCGGCCCCTGCGATCGTCCAGTTTGTTGGCGGCACTCCACAAGACGCACTTAATTATACAAAAGAGATGTATGAAATCTGTGTTGGAGAGAACAAGCATTTTACAATCCCTTCCCTCAATTTCCGGGGAACGCCGACCGGTATAGATCTTATCAAAGTTGTCGAGACCGGAATCACACCGATCCTGGATACGGGTGCGGCTCATCGAGAGGCCGGTAAAGGACAGGTTGGTGCGGGAATAGTAAGGATGCCGTCTGAAGCATTTGTGAAGGCGGCAGAAGCCTTCGCCGAGGAATATTCTAAATAAAGGAGGTAAACTATGGTACCTAAGAACTGGGACAAGATCAGGATCTATGAGCTATCTCAACCGATCAGCCATCTCACGCCGCCGTGGCCAACCTACGAGCCTCTGCAAATAAAATTCTTCAAGAGGCTGGCCCCAAATGGAGCGAACGGACAGTTATTGACTCACTCCAACCATGTCGGAACCCATCTGGATGGTTCTCTCCACTTTTGTACTCACGGAAGAGACATCGCAAGCATACCTCTGAATGAGCTCGTGGCTCCGGGAGTCATCGTGGATCTTTCAGACATTGCGGAGGATTATGGAATCTACACATCAAAGGACATTGAAGATAGGGTTGAGGTCAAGGAAGGAGATATTCTTATCATCAACACAGGATATCACAAATATGCCTTTGATCAGCCGGAAGCAGACGAAGTAAGATACATGATCAAGCATCCGGGGCCGACCAGAGAATTTGCCGAGTGGTGCAAGAGGAAGAAGATAAAGTGGATCGGAGTCGACTGCGGCTCAGCAGACCATCCAATGAATACGAGGATTCGCGACTGGATGCCTGTTCAGGCAAAAGAGTGCGATCAATACCTGCAGAAGAAGTATGGAAAATCTCTCCAGGAGATCTTCCCTGACGAGGACTACCAGCTGATGCACGTGCTTCTCTTCCCGTACGACATTATACACGCCGAGAATGTTGGTGGAGAGATCGACAAGATATTGAACAAGAGGATGGTCATTGGCTGTTTCCCATGGAGATTCGTTGGGGGAGAGTCCTGTATAAGCAGGATTGTGGCTTTCGATGAAGAGGAATAAATACATTTGAAAGAGTGGCGATAACTGATGCGTGATTTCGTTCTTGAAAGACCGCGCTCGATTTCGGAAGCTTTGAAAATTCTGAAAAACCATGGAGAGAAAGCTATTCTCAAGAGCGGCGGCACGGATGTCATTGTCTGGCTGCACAAGTCGCTTAAGGAGCCAGAATATTTGGTAGATCTGACTTCGATCGACGGGCTAAAAGGAATAGTGATAAACGAGGACAACATAGAGATAAGAGCGCTAGTAACGCTGAATCAGATTATCGAGGACAGTGCAGTTAACCGATACTTTCCGGCCCTGGTACAGGCCTGCAAAGCGCATTCCGATCCTTTGGTCAGAAACCGCGCTACTGTGGTGGGCAATATCTGTGCCGCAGTTCCTTCCGGCGACATGATAGCACCTCTGATGTGTTATGACGCTAAGGTCGAAATCGTCGGCTCGAACGGAGGAAGGAAAGTTCCGATCTCCGATTTCATAACCGGACCAAAGATGACTTCCCTAAGGCAAGAGGAGATCGTAACGGGTATAAGAATTGCGATTCCATTTGTAGATACAAGCGGTTGCTACCTTAAGGCAATAAGGAGAGAGGCTCTCGATATAGCCCAGGCAGCTGTATGCTGCGCTCTTTTTAAGGGAGACATCCGGGAGTTCAGAATCGCTTTCTGTGCCGTCTCGCCCAGACCACTGAGAGCAGTTGAAGCCGAGAAGCTGCTAAACTCTTCCAGTGTCATCGACGGCAGTATTATCGAAAACGCTGCAAGGCTTGCTTCGGAGGCGGTCAATCCCATTACCGATGTGAGAGCTTCGAGAGAATACAGGATTGATATGATAAGAGAACTTACAAGAAGAGCAATATCGATTTGTCTCAGAGGTCCAGTGGAAGAAGGTGGTCCCGGATGAAAGACAAATACGTAACACTAAGGATCAACGGTCGAAAAACCACTCTGGTAGTTGAAGATAGAACGACTCTTCTTACCGCGCTGAGAGAATACGGGGTTACGAGCCTGAAGAGAGGTTGTGAAGAGGGCGAGTGCGGAGCGTGCACCGTAATCATGAATGGACTTCCTCAGAAGTCATGCCTGATACTGGCGCGAGAAGCCGAAGGGACAGAGATCCTTACAGTGGAGGGGCTTGTGAAGAAAGGGAGACTCCATCCAATTCAGCAGGCCTTCATCGATGAAGGGGCAATTCAGTGCGGTTACTGCACACCCGGGATGGTGATGACAACTTACGCCCTGCTATTGAAAAACCCATCGCCGGAAGAGGAGGAGATCAGGGAAGCCCTTTCGGGAAACATTTGCAGATGCACAGGTTACCTGTCAATAATAAGGGCAGTGAAGAAAAGCGCCGATATTCTCTCCGGAAAGGCAAAAGGAGGTGAACTGCGTGAAGACGATTAAGACAAAGACGGGAATTGGGAAGTGGCTACCCAGAAAGTACGATCTCCAAAAGGCAGAAGGCACACTACAATTTGCAGACGATCTCCGATTCGGTCCAGAACTGCTTCACGCAGCTGTTGTTCGTTCGTCTGTGGCTCATGGCGAGATTATCGACATCGATTACTCAGAGGCTTTGAAGATGCCTAAGGTCGTTAAGGTCATTGTCGGCGAAGACTTTCCACATCATTTTGGACTTTATCTTAAGGATAGAACCCCTATGGCAATCGGCAGAACAAGATACGTCGGGGAACCCGTTGCGCTTGTCGTTGCAGAAACTGAAGAGGACGCGAAAGAAGCAGTGAAGAAGGTGAAGGTGACATATAAAGAGCTTGAGCCAGTCTTCGATCCCGTCAAGGCGGCGACCACGAACTCGGTGCTTGTTCACCCCGATCTTCATAAATACGAGCACGTAGATTTCATTACTCCTCAGCCGAACACCAATATTGCCAACTGGTTCAGAATAAGAAAGGGAAATACCGAAGCGGCCTTCAAAAAAGCCGCGCATGTCTTTGAAGAGACGATAACCTGCCCTCAAATCGCTCATGGTTTCATCGAGACTTTCTGCGCGATATGTAAACAGGACCCCGGGTCCGGAGAGATTACTATCTGGACAAGCGCCCAGTCGGCCTTCACTGTGAGAGATATTATCGCCAAAGGCATAAACTATCCTCTGCATAAGATCAGGGTGATCGCTCCGCCTATTGGTGGAGGTTTTGGTGGAAAGGCTGGAATGACAGTCGAGGCCCTGTGCCTTGCCGCTGCAATGGATGAAGATCTCAAAGGAAGGCCAGTGAAATTGTTCATTCCAAGAGAAGAAGTCCTCTTGAGTTCGTGGGTCCGCCAGGGATTTGTTGCCCGAATCGAGCTTGCCGTTGATAAAGATGGATTTATGCAAGGAATCCGCAATACTTTCTGGTTCGATACGGGAATCTCGGCGGAGTATGGAGCCAATCCGGTCAGGAGCGCAGGATATACTTCAATGGGAGCATACAACATTCCAAATGTCTGGGCCGACTGCTATGCAGTATATACGAACAAACCCTTTGGAGGAGCTTACAGGGGCTTCGGGCTCCCGGAACTCATGAGCGCTCTTGAAGTCGTAGTAGATATCGTTGCTCATAAACTGAAGATCGATCCGGTAGAGTTCAGAAAGAAAAACCTTCTCATGAAAGGGCAGACAACATGCACCGGAATGCCCATGCACGATCATGCCCTTGACAAGATAATCGACAAGGTGGCCAGGAAGATAGATGTTCTCAAAGAGGAGCCGCCTACCAGAAAGGGCTGGAAAAGGGGAAAGGGAATAGCTCTGGCTATCAAGGCTCCTGCAACGCCCGCCGACGCCTCGTCCTCTGCAATCGTCAAGCTCAACGGAGATGGAACAGTCGAAGTTCTAGCAGCAACGATGGACATGGGTCAGGGAACATACAGTGCTTTTGCACAAATCGTGTCCGAAGAGCTCGGTATTCCATACGACTGGATCAAAGTCTATTATCCTGACACTCAGAGCCATCCATACGATTGGCAGACAGTCGCCAGCAGATCCTGCTGGTCAATGGGGATGGCCGTGAAAAGAGCGGCCAGCGAGCTGAGAGAGAAACTCCTTGCGCTGTTTGCCGAATACTGGCAGACACCAGTCGAAAGCATAAGCATAGAGTACGGAGTAGTCAAGTGTCACAAACTTGGCAAGAGCGAAAGGATTGACGAAAGAGTTCAGAACGGCTTCAAAATGCCAGACGGAATTCTGAAAGGCGGCCCGATAATAGGAAGCGGCTCATTTACACCGCCTGATTTGATCTATCCCGATCCGGACACCGGGCAGTCTCCCAAGAGTGTAGCTCACTTCACTCTTGGCGCAGTGGGAATAGACATGGAAGTCGATCCGGCGACTGGGAGGATCATTATAAACAGAGTCTGTGCGGGTTACGATGTCGGTAAAGCCATCACTCCGATAAACATCAAAGGTCAGATTGAAGGAGGAACGGTTCAGGGTCTCTCGGCCTGCCTGATGGAAGGCATGACGTACGACGAACATGGCAGATTGCTGACTCCGGACTTCACGGACTACAAGATCGCCACAATAAAGGATGCTCCCGGCGAGATCGACGCTTTCTGGGAAGAGACCCCGGAAGAGATCTCTCCATACGGCAATCGCGGTGTGGGCGAGCATTCGATGATCGCTCCCGCTCCTGCAACAAACAATGCGCTGTTCAGAGCGACGGGAATGAGGATTCACAGCTATCCGTTAAGCAGAGAGAGGGTTTACAAAGCCCTGAAGGCAAAAGAGAAGGGCGAGACTGATTTCTGGGAATGGCCCTATGCTCTGGATCTGGCATATGAGCACGCAAAGAAGGAGTGGTGAGACTAGATCTATTTCTCCTGTGCCCTGATTTCTTGGTAGAGTCGGAATGATCGAAGGCATCCGTGGAAATGCGGGTGCCTTTCTGGTCACATGCATCAAATGATTTGCTTGACAAGTCTGAAATGTATTGTATTATATTATCTATAAGAGAAAGAGAAGCTTCGAGAAGGAGAAGAAGTCTATGCTTAATTCGAATTCAGAGCCGGGGATTACAGAGTAAAAGGCTTTTCAGGGACAGGTTGCTTGTCCATTCTCTTCACACATACTCTTCATGTTATTTTGTTCTTAAAACAAATATTGACAGAAACGTTCATAATTGAATCAACTTGTTTGATGAATACTTCAAGACAGGAGGAGACGAAGTATGCCAAGGTTTGAAGAAGTAGACCTTAAACGTCCTGCAGCCGAGAGAGAAGAAGAAGTACTCTCCTATTGGCGAGAAGACGATCTTGCGACTAGAAGTGTGACAGAAAGGGAAGGAAGCCCCGAGTTCGTGTTTTTCGAGGGACCTCCAACGGCTAACGGGATGCCCGGAATTCATCACGTAATCTCAAGAACACTGAAGGATGCCGTGTGCCGTTTCAAGACGATGCAGGGATACCAGGTTAGGCGAAAGGCCGGCTGGGATACCCACGGTCTTCCCGTAGAAATCGAAGTTGAAAAGCAGCTTGGCTTCTCCTCGAAGCAGGAGATAGAAGACTTTGGCATAGAAAAATTCAATGAG
>DSBT01000231.1 GCA_011045915.1 Mesotoga infera | reverse complement strand
GCGGTCTATCGGAAAAGGACAGCCGTTGATTGGGATTGTCATAAGAGAACTTGACGAAAAGGCTCATGGTGAAAACATTGGTATGAAGGCACTTTTAGCTGCTACAGAAACCTGGGTAAAGGAAAGCTGCTTTCTAGATCTATGCAAACTACTTTTCAGGGAGGGCTATGAAGTCGTTCTAACTAGTGATCATGGAAACGTAGAAGCATACGGAATGGGGAATCCTTCTGAAGGCTTGATTGCGGAGACAAGAGGTGAAAGGGTTAGAATCTACAAAGATCGGCTACTGAGAGGAAAAATCCATCTTGAATACCCAAATTCGATAGAGTGGGTTCCGGCGGGACTTCCGAAGGATTTCTTTCCGCTAGTAGCTCGAGGAAGATGGGCTTTCACAACAGCTAACTCGGTTGTGATATCTCATGGAGGTTTGACACTAGAAGAGGTTATCGTTCCACTTATCAGACTAAGGAAAGGATGAGCAAATTGTCGAAGATGCTTGGATTTGATAGACAGATAAAGAAGGAATGGCTAGATATGACTATGGAACTACTGGTCGAAGGTGAGAGCACTCAGCACATAAGAGAACAGCAGGAGAGATTCATGGCCTTAGATCTTCCTGGAAGAGATGCGAGAAGAAAGACAAGACTCGTCATTTCAAGAATGTGGCTCGACAGCAACACAAAGCTGATGCCTTTGCGAAAGAGGGCTCTTGAGATTCTGAAAGTGAATCCGGAGATTGACAACAGAATATTCCACTGGGGCATGAGCATAGCAACCTACCCTTTCTTCAGAGATATAGTAGCAATCATCGGGAAGCTCGTTGCCCTTCAGGGTTACTTCAAAGTCAGTCAAGTGCACGACAGAATCAGTAAGATTTGGGGAGAGAGGTCAACACTTACCAGAGCCTGTTCAAGGGTAGTACAAACCATGCTAATGTGGAAAATTATAGAGAGTACAAAAGAGTCTAAGACATATGCCACCGTTAAAAAGCTGCGAATTGCCGTGGAAGGAAAGCACGTAGCACAATGGTTGATTCACAGCCTACTATTGAGCAGGGAAAGTGGATCAGTTGGTGTTGAGGAAATCGGCAGATCACCTGAGCTCTTTCCTTTTTCGATCGAGATTGGTATCGACTCTCTTCTCGTTTCAGGGGGAATTGAAATATCTCATAGGGGAATCGAGACAGACTTTATTTCGCTCAAGGAGAATAATAATTGAATGAATACAGACAGATTGGAATCTCTTTCAGAATTGACTGCCAAGTACTGCTTCGAGAAACTCGATCTTGATTCTGCCGAGCTTGGAAGCGAATACAGTTATCCGAATTTGCCTTTATGCATAATCGATACGGTTTTCTCGATAGGCGTGAGTTACGCTTCTACAAGAAACACAGTAGACAGATTCTGCAGATTTCTGGGCGCTGAAGGTACTTCCGAATCGTTTTCAGTTTCATCCTTCCTCTCACTGTATCACACATACTCGCCACAAAGAATGGCCGCAGAGGTCTTCGGAAACAAGCAACGGACCTCTACTGTCAACGGAATACTAAAAGCTGAAGCGGTCATGATGTTTTCTGAAGCAGTGAGAGCACAGGATGTTGAATACCTGAAGGATTCTAGCTTCTTGTTAAATAACGAGGAGTTTGAGAAATCTGTTTTGAGCATTCCAGGGCAGAGAAGTGGAATATCTCTCAGATACTTCTATATGCTGATCGGTTCCGATGACTTTGTGAAGCCGGACAGAATGATCTTAAGATTCCTGCAGACTGCAACTGAATGCGAAAGCATAACTCCTGACCTTGCATGCAGAATAGTCCAGTCAGCTTGTAAATTTCTCAGACACTCATTTCCAAACATGACTCCTAGATTACTGGATAACATTATCTGGAGATTTCAAAGCGAAGAAGCAAAAGAAAATGCTGGTACAAACAAGAGGAGGAATCATGAAGAAAACTGTAGAAATCGAAAAGTTCGATCTAGTGAGGTTCACTGAAAAGACACTCGATTACTGCAAGACAATACTTGATCCCGAAATGGAACCAACTTCCGGAATAGGTTCTGCTGAAGACTATTCTTCCATTCCCGAGTTCAGTGATCGAAAAGAAAGAGACTTACGAAGAGAAATTCTGGAAGAAAACCTAATGTTGTTCTTCCCATTCATCATGGGAGGAACTGAATCTCCAATTGTGAGTGCAGATGGCAGTTCGTTTTCGTATGATCCGGATGATGAAGATTCTGAATACTCAATTCTTTCCGATCCCATGATTATTTATGGTTTCACGATACGTAAGGAGGACGAGAATTTAGTAATAGAATCTGCAGCATATTACCCAGGAGGCTGCACTTTCCCACCACCTTTTCTGGAATACAAAGAGAACTTAAGCTTTCTGGAGGTACCGATGAAGAAGTTCATTGATTCCTTCATCAAAGCCGGACACTACTGAGTATTGATTGAAGAGGAAGCGATTGAGAGGATTTTCGAAGACTTGAGAGAAGTGTCTCCAATAACTCTCTCGACCAATAGTAACCAATTCAGGGGCACCGTATCAGCTAATGTCACTTCTGTATCCAGTACTTCTTGATGCGGTCGAGATTTTGCTTTAGCTTGCAAGAAAGGTATCGGAAATGAAGACGCAATTCGTTATCCCATGCAAGTCAAGACAGATGCGTGTTAAGTCTCTGGAACTAGAAACTGTTGAGGCGATGAAAGCTTGTGTTAGGTCACTTGCTGCGGCTTGCAAGAAGTATGCAGAAGAGACTTTAAATAAGGCTTCAGAGGCAGATTTGAGCTAGGTGTTGTTAGGCTCTCGACAAAGAAAAGGATGATGACTTAGTGGCTTCTACTTAGTGCAAAAGGCGTTCAGGGACTTTCGAAAACTCGCTTCTTCCAGCAGACAAACTTTCTCGTAACTGAAGTCCGGCTCAAATTATTGGAAAATTGTGGATAGAAGCGATTAAGTAGCTATCAGAGCCATAGTAACTTGCTAACTATGATGCCAAGAGATTAAATCAAGGAACGGATGTTCTAGGAATCTAAATGAATGCTTGCGATAGAACTTCTGGATAGTCGAACGGACAAATTCGGATCTTCTGTTCAAGGCAATCGAAGGAGGTTGTCTCGTGGGAGAATCTAAGATTATTGACCAATTTGCTGTTGAATCTGAGTATGGGATAAGGTCTTTCAATATTTACGAAGGTGATATTTTCGATCATGGTGCCGAATTATCACTTCAAGAGAAACCTTTACTCGTTCTCTCGACTCATTCCTCGAAGCACTTTGACCCTGCAGGCGCTGTTCTGGAGAAGTTGCAGGAACATCTTGGAAGACGTTTGAACTTGGATAAGAATCCGCTTTTGTCTTGGAGAGGTATATTCGTTTTTTTTGAAGAAACTGAAGATTTCGATTTCAAAGGGATTTTGACACTCCGTATTCCCAGGACAAATATTGAATCTCTTTCATCGAGCGTTTCCCTGTTTGAAGAGGTCTTGGACGTATTTACATCTTCACTCACTGTTCTAGAAAGCCTAGGATTTCCTTTCGAAGATGTCTTCTTTCCAATTATTGCAGGTCAGAGGATTTCGGAGATCTTGCCATCAAACGCTTCTTCTTATAAGAAGGCACTTGAGATAATGATTGAAAAAAGCAAGATTTGGCTCGAAACATCGAAACACTGTGCATCTCTAAACCTGTTCGTATATGAGAGTGAAAAACTTGAACTAGTGAAAAATGCGCTATACACAATTCGCGAAAGACACAGTATTGGAGGCGACATAGTGGGAGATATTCTTTCCAGTTTGATTAATCAGGTAACCGATCAAATATGTTCCCTCCGAAGTCTGCGAGTCAGTGCTTCTCTGAAGAGGACGCTAAATGATCTGAAGCAACTTCTAGGCTACGAACCAGTTAGCATTCAGTCTATTAACTCTAATTCTAGAATGGTAATTGAGTATATGGCGAAGGATCTCATTAATGCCTTTGAGATTGAAACACCCGATGATAGGCTCTATACATTGATTGATTCTCTCAGGAG
>DSBT01000230.1 GCA_011045915.1 Mesotoga infera | reverse complement strand
GTAGTGGCAGTCGCTTGCGGCCTCGCGGGCGATGTACTGAACGACTTCAAATCCGGTTACCTTTTGAGGACCAACCCCAGGGCTCAGATCGTTGCCGAGACGGTCGGCGGAGTCATTGGCGCTGTGGTCTCGGTAATCGTTCTCTTTATTATGTTCAGAGCCTATGGTACAATGGGCCCGGGAACGGAGCTCCCCGCGCCGCAAGCGTACGCAGTTTCCACAATGGTCGGTGGTCTTCCAAATACTCCGGCCTTTTTATTCGGCTTGATGATCGGGATCCTGATCTATCTGATGAGACTGCCGGGGATGACGCTTGGAATTGGCATGTACCTCCCTATGGAGATATCTACCGCAGCATTCGTCGGAGGCGTTGTCAGCTTGATTGTCGGCAAGATCAAGCCAGAATCGAAGGAGACCGGCATGATAGTATCATCTGGACTTCTCGGGGGCGAAGGGATAACGGGAGTGGTTCTAGCGATAATAAGGGTTCTAACTGTTAGCTAATAGATTAGAGGAGTTAATTTGAAACACTTTCATACTGTGGGTAGAGTCCCTTTCAATCGAGTTCATATTTCTCTCAAGTGGTTATTGCTCGGCGTTGTCGTCGGTGTAGCGGGCTTCTTCATCGTCAGTCTTTCAATGAAGAGGATCGAATCTCCCCACTTCTCTGCTCAGCTGTCCGCGGCTAGTCTCATGGAATCCTCAATAGCTGAACTTTCAAGTTTTCGGCAATCTCTGGGCATAGAGATCGACCCGTCGGTCGACCCGAATCTGACCGGGCTCATTGGACCGGAATTCACGGAGTTGACAACTACTCTGGGAAATCTGCAGGCGAAGAGAACCTCTACCAATCCTGACTTTGCGGCTCTCCTGGTGAAGTACTTCGAAGAACTCGATCTCAAGAGAGGCGACCCCGTAGCTATCGGGGCGAGCGGTTCCTTCCCCGCGCTTCTTCTTGCCACTCTTTGCGCTTGCGAGGTTCTCGAACTTGAACCGCTTGTGATTTACTCGATTGGCGCTTCAGAGCACGGCGCAACACACCCGGAGTTTACCTTCGTTACGATGCTGGAAAGACTTGTAGAGCTGGGGCTGCTTAAAGACAGCCTGATCGCAGTCTCTCTGGGCGGTAATTACGATACGGCAAGCGGGATGTTTTTCCCGAAAGCTCGTGAACTGATGATGGAGATCGCATTATCCAGCGGAAAGACATTCATATATGAAGAACCTCTTCAAGCAAGCATTGAAAAGAGACTTGAGCTCTATCTTGAGAAGTCGGCCGGACTGCCTTCTGTCTTCGTCAACGTCGGGGGAGCAAGCACAAACTTCGGCAACAGCCTTCTAGCTCTCAGCCTGGATAACGGTGTTTTGACTTCGTTCTCTTCGATACCTGAGGGCGATGAAAGGGGACTGATTTTCGAGTTTGCGGAGCTCGGTGTGCCCGTGATTCATCTGCTGAACATCAGAGATCTCGCAATGGAGAATGGCATTCCGATCGATCCCGTTCCTCTTCCGGAACCGGGAATCAGCGGAGTGTATTTTGTCGATAGTTATTCGTTGCTTCTGACTTTGACCTTTCTATTCCTTATGATCCTCTGCGTTGTCGCGGGAAGGATGATTAAGAAATGACAAACTTACTGCTTGCTCTACTCGCATTGTCGGTCCTCTTGCTCTTTCTCGTGATTGAGAATATTCTCTCGAGAAAGAGAAGGAAGCGACTGAAAATTGCTGTTCAAGTGAACGGAACCAGAGGCAAGAGCGAGACAGTAAGACTGATTCACGCGGCCCTCAAAGCAAACGGCTTCAGCGTGCTGGGCAAGACGACGGGGACTGTTCCTCTATGGATAACCCCCGACGGGAGACATGTCGAAGTGGTGCGTCATGGTCCTGCAAACATACAGGAGCAATTCCTCGCCTTGAAGAAGTCGGAGAGGGACGGCTGCAACGCGTTGGTCGTGGAATGCATGGCTATTAAGCCCGAGATGCAGCTTTCAAGCATGAGAATCGTCGAAGCAGACATTACCGTCATCACGAACGCTTATCCGGATCATATCGAAGAGATTGGAGCCGATGAAGAAGAGACTGCCAGAGTGCTTTCTCTATCCATTGCTCCAGGCGGGATTTGCGTCCTTGGAAAT